>DBEZOM010000245.1:0-15087 GCA_048252855.1 Ruminococcus sp. | reverse complement strand
TTCACACTAAGTACGGCGATATAGAAAACACTATAATCAAAGGCGTTGACGAAATACGCTGGGGTATCGACATTCAGGGCGGCGTAAACGCTACCTTCGGCCCCGAGGGCGATTATGACGCTTCAAAACAGGATATGGATTCCGCTAAGGCTGTTATCGAACAGCGTTTGCTGAACCTCAATATCACCGACAGCGAGGTATACGTTGACTATACCAAAAATAAGGTAATAGTTTCGTTCCCCTGGCAGGCGGGCGAGACCGATTTCGACCCTGAGTCGGCGGTCGGCGAGCTTGGCGAGACCGCTATACTTACCTTCGTCAAAGGCTCTGAGCAGACAGGCGAGCAGGTAATGACCGGCGAAAACGTTACTAAGGCTGAGGCTATGGGCTATACCGATAATAACGGCGAAACTCAGTATGTAGTAAGCCTTGAACTCGATAAAGACGGCAAAAAGGCTTTCGGCGAGGCTACTACCGAGCTGGCTTCGAGCAAAGGCTCTATCTCGATATGGATGGACGATACTTGTATCTCTAACGCTACCGTAAACTCCGCCATCACCGACGGCAAATGCCAGATAGAGGGCAGCTTTACCTACGATGAAGCTCAGGCGCTTGCAGATAAGATAAACGCTGGCTCGCTGCCCTTTAAGCTTACCGCTACCAGCACCAACATCATCTCGCCTACCCTCGGTACGGGCGCCAGAACGGCTATGCTGCTCGCGGGTATCATCGCTTTTGCATTCGTTGCATTGTACCTTATTATTACATACAGACTTCCCGGCGCAGTTGCCACCATCGCCCTTATCGGTCAGGTGGTAGGCTCTATCGCTTGCGTATCGGGCTTCTTTGCGGCATTCGACAGCTTCACGCTCACTATCCCCGGTATCGCGGGTATCATACTCTCTATCGGTATGGGCGTTGACGCGAACATCATCGTGGCAGAGCGTATAAAGGAAGAGCTGAGGCTCGGCAAAACGCTCGGCGGAGCTATCGAGCAGGGCTACAAGCGCGCTTGGGCCGCCGTATTCGATTCAAACATCACGGTAATCTTCGTTGCCATTATCCTCATGGGCTCGTTCGGCTCTACCGACAGCATTTTCGGCACGCTGCTCAAGCCTATATTCTCGTTCTTCGGCGCTTCCATGGCGGGCACTATCTACTCGCTGGGCTTCACCCTGCTGGTAGGTATCATCACGAACTTCATCTTCGGTATCTTCTGCTCGCGCCTTATGCTCGAGTCGCTCGCGAGATTCAAGTGCTTTAGAAAGCGCAGCTTCTTCGGCGTAAAGGACGAGGTAGACGCTACCCCCGTTCTCGAGAGAAAGCGCATAAAGATAGTACAGCACACAAAGGTCTACGCTATAATCTCCTCCGTGCTCGTAATCACATTTGCGGCACTCACCATCGCGGGAATACCGAATATCGCCATCGAGTTCAAGGGCGGTACGCTGCTTTCATACAGCTACAACGGCAGCGTTGACGAAGGCAACGTCAAGAAGATAGTTAAAGACGCTTCCGGTCAGGACTGCACCGTTACCATCGGCGAGGACTTCTCAAGCGGCAAGAAATCGCTCCAGCTTTCTTTCGCTTCCAAAAACGGCATCAGCGACGACGAGCAGCAGAGCATAAAGGAAGAGCTTCAGAAAGCTTATCCCGATAACGAGATCGACACGCTGGAATCTACCAACGTTTCTCCTACCAACGGCAAGACCTTCTTCGCTAAGAGCCTTGTGGCGCTGCTTCTCGCGGTAGTAGTAATGATAATCTACATCGGCATCAGATTTAGAAATATCGGCGGTATCTCGGCAGGCGCTTTCGCGGTGCTGGGTCTGCTGCACGATATGGTAATGGTTTACGGCTCGTTCATAATCTTCGGCTTCGATATAAACTCGAACTTCATCGCGGTACTGCTCACCATCATGGGCTACTCGATAAACTCGACCATCATAATCTACGACCGTATTCGCGAAAACAAGCGCCTTTACGGCAAGAAGCTGGATATTCAGGAACTTACCAACCTCTCTGTAACGCAGACCGTTACGAGAAATATCCACACAAACGTTACCACCGTAAGCGTTATGATAATCGTTTGCATAGTCTGCTCGCTGAGAGGCGTTACCTCGCTAATGAGCTTCGCGCTGCCTATGATCGTCGGCATAGTTTCGGGCGTTTACACCTCGATGTTCCTCGCTCCCTCGCTTTGGACTAAGTGGCAGCAGCATCAGATCAAGAAACACCCCGACAGACAGAATACCAATTACGGTAAAAAGAAGAAAAAGAGCGGCTATAAGGACTCCGGTTACGGTTACGGCGCTCAGGTATAAAAAAATCATCCGCAGCAGATAATCTCCGCTGCGGATTTTTTTTGCCCATTTTACGCCTTGTGCCCGCCGATCTGCCCGTTTCGGGCGATGGTGGTAGCGCCTTCCTGCAAATTCATGCCCTTGAAAATGGCGTTTTTGCCAAAGCGCTTTTGAATTTTTAATATCGCTTGCTGACGGCGCTTCTCGCGCTCCTCGGCGGCGGACTGTCTGCGGCGGCGCTCTTCCTCGGCGGCGTCGGTGAAAAAGTCGAGCTGTTCGCACTCCTCGCTCTCGGGAATATCCTCCTCGCGCAGCACCCTGCCCGCGACGACGCAGATACGGCGGGTAAGCAGCGTAGGGTCGATTATGCGGTCGAAAAGTGCGAGCGCGGCTTCGGTAATGGCGCGCGTAGAGGCGGTGTGCCTGCCGAGCGATAGCGTGCCGTGCGCCTGTTTCGGCAGTTTGCGCCCGTAAGCGTCGGTGACTATCTCGCCGCGAAAACTGCCGCCCAGCGCGTCGCACCGCAGATTTTGCACATCGTACCCTACGGTCAGCACTATCTGGTCGGTGGTCAGCCCCTTGTCAACGAGGTCGAGCGAGAGCATATCCGCCATTTCGCGCACTATCAGCCGTGTTTTCTCGTAATCGTAGGGGGTGTGCAGCACCTGCCCCGTGCTCACGCTTTTGCTCTCGGGAACGTAGGCTTTCACGTCGGCAATGGTGCACGGCTCCCAGCCCCACGCGTGGTCGATGAGCAGCTCGGCGTTGACCCCGAAAAGGCGGTAGAGGTGCTCCTCGTTCGTCAGCGAAAACCGCGCGATGTCGCCCATCGTGTTCAGCCCGATCGCCTCCAGCTTTTTCGCGTAGCCGCGCCCCAGCCGCCAAAAATCGGTGAGCGGGCGGTGGTTCCAAAGCAGACGGCGGTAGCTGCGCTCGTCCAGCTCGGCGATGCGCACACCGTCGGCGTCGGCGGGCATATGTTTGGCAACAATATCCATCGCGATCTTGCAAAGGTACATATTCGTGCCGATGCCCGCGGTGGCGGTAATGCCCGTTTCGCGCAGCACGTCGCGTATCATTTTCATCGCCAGCTCGTGCACCGTGCCGCCGTAGACCGCGAGGTAGCCCGTAGCGTCGATGAAAACCTCGTCGATCGAGTAGACGAGAATGTCCGCCGCCGAAACGTAGCGCAGGTAGATCTTGAAGATCTGCGTGCTGACAGCCATGTAGCGCGCCATTTGCGGCGGGGCGGTGATGTAGCCCAGCTTGAGCGTGGGGTCGGCGGCGACCTCGGGGTTGACGAATGAGCTGCCGCTGAATTTTTCAATTTTTGCCGAACTTTTCCTCAGCGCGTTGATCTCCGCAACACGCTCGACGACCTCGAAAAGCCGCGCCCGCCCGCTTATCCCATAAGATTTCAACGAGGGCGACACCGCCAGACAGATAGTTTTTTCAGTTCGGCCGCCGTCCGCGACAACGAGGTTAGTGGTCAGCGGGTTCAGTCCGCGGGCAACGCACTCCACGCTCGCGTAAAAACTTTTCAGGTCGATAGCAATGTAGGCTCTGTTAATATTCTCCATGATACACAAAAATCAGTTTAATATCTATACGAACAAATGTTCTTTAAGACTATTATAGCACATATGTTCGCGTTTGTAAAGGGCTTTTTGCAAAAAAAATCGCCCCGATCAGTCATCGGGACGAAATTTGCTTAAACGTTTTTGTAATTATTTTATTTCAAAGAAGCAGCTTCGCACGGTCAGCTTTTCGATAAGCTCATCGGCGCTTGCAAACGGCTCGGAAACGCGGGATTTGCTGAGATTTACGCGCACTTCATCACCGTGAATATCGAACCAGTTATCGTCAAAAACGGCATCGCGGTCTGTAAGATCAAGGCAGACAGACTTGGTGAAAACGTCGCTTTTAAGCACGATCTGCCAACTATCGCCAATATCTTCGGCAGAAAATTCAACATTCGGACGTATAAACTCAAACGTTTTCGGACGAGTGAAAAGGGTGCTTCCGCGGCTGACTATCTTGCCGCCGATCTCCAGGCGGTACTCGATATAGCGCGTGCGCTTGTCATGCTCGGTAGAGAGCAGTTTGCTAAGGTCGATGGGCGCGAAATCGCAGGCAGACATGGCGTTTACTTTTGCCGAAAAATGTCCGCTGTCCAGAATTTTGGACTTGTTATCTTGCAAATTCCAATGCACTTCGCCCGAAACTGCCGAGAGGGTTTCGTTGGAAATGTTGAATTTCAGCGCAGAAATGTCAGAATTGTCCAGCGAGAGCAGAAGGGGCGCGTAAAAACGTTTCGCGTAATAATGAAGCGCCTTCCAGCGACCAAAATAGTCAATGCTCGACCAAGAAATTACAGGATTGGAGTCATTAACCTGCCAATAAAGCGAACCCATGCACAGTCCGCGCGCCCGCCGCATATGCTCGACACTCGAACGAATGCAGTCCGCCTGCAAAAGCTGCGACGAGTAGATGAGCTGCGCGAAATCGTAGGGGTAGCGCACCATCTGCGCGAGGTAAAACATGAGTTTTTCGTTGCCCTGCTCGCATTTTTGGTGCGCCTCCATCACGGGCGACATGAGGTCGAGGTCGCCGCGCGCGGGGTCGGCAACGGTGAGCATCGTTTTCAGCGCCGGCACCGACTCGAAGCCGTATTCCGAGCAAAAACGATAGTAATATTTTCTAAAATCCTCAATCGATTTCAAATTGTGCCAAATGTCCCAGTAATGCATATCGCCCGCGTGGTTGGAGGACGACTGCTTGAACCCGCCACCCGAGGACGGCGACGACGGGTGATACGAAGTTTCGGGGTCGGTTTTGGCAAGAATTTGCGGAATGATCTCCTCAAAAATGGTGAGATAATCAGCTTTTGCCTGCGGATCGTCGGGCAGACCCCAGCCCTCCCAAGCTGATTCGATCTCGTTGTTGCCGCACCACAGACCCAATGAGGCGTGATTGCGCAGGCGCAGAACGTTTTGACGAACTTCTTCACGCACCGATTTCTCAAACGTTTTCGTAAGCAGATAAGCCGAGCAGGCGAACATGAAATCCTGCCAAACTATCAGCCCAAGCTCGTCGCAGATGTCGTAAAACCAATCGTCGGGGTAAAAACCGCCGCCCCACACGCGTATAGTGTTGTAATTAGCCGCCGCGCAGTCCTCAAGAAGCTTGCGAGTGCGCTTTTCTGAGCGTCGCGCGATGAGCTGATCTTCAGGAATGTAATTCGCACCCATAGCGAAAACCTTTTCGCCATTAAGTTTAAAGCAAAATTCTTCGCCCCATTCGTCCTTGTCGCGGCTGATAATGAGCGTTCGCAGACCGATACGCTCGCGTTTTTCGTCGGTTTTAACGCCATTTTTATCGAAAATTTCGGTGATAACATTATAAAGCGGCTGCTTGCCAAGACCGTTTACCCACCAAAGCTGCGGGTCAGAAATACCTATCGAAACGTTTGCAGATACAGCATTTGCAGTGCTTTCAGCATTGAATATTTCACCGTTCGGCGATGTGATAGTAACTGTGCATTTGCCAAATTCGAAATCAGCATTAACGAAAATATCAACGTTCACGAAATTTTCGCTATGCTGCTGAGAAATGCGTGTGTCCGTGATGAGCGCGCCGCTGACAGCCGTCAGTTCAACGCTGCGCCAAATGCCCATGTCGGGCAGCTTCGGGCCCCAATCCCAACCGAACATACAGTGCGCTTTGCGCATATGCGGGTAACCCGCCATCGTAGATGCAACGCCCCAAAGCGGTCGGTTTTGCTGCATTTGCGCAATTATTTTCGTCGGCGAGCTGATCTTTACAGTTAACATATTGTGCTTTTTTATCACGCCCGATATGTCGATTTTCAGCGCACAGTGCATATTGTCGCTCTCGCCGACCTTAACGCCGTTTACGAAAATCTCCGAAACCGTGTCGATGCCTCCGAAGCTGAGTATCTTCCTCTCGGCGGCGAGCAGCTCGTCGGAGCATTCAAACTCGGTCGAAAACTCGCAGTCCATGTCGCTCAGCGGCGTGGAGATGTACTCGTTCTCGCGGTAGTACGGGTCGGGAATCTTTTTGTGGTCGAGCAGCACGGAGTACAGCGAACACGGCACTTTGCAGGGCTGCACGCCGAATTTTTCCGTCCGCATCGTCCAATTGTTATCCAGATTTTGTGTGATTTTCATTATATCCTATCCTTTCGGGAACGCCGCTTTCGCGCGGCTGCTCTTATTATACCTTAATTAGCGGCGGGTGTCAATACAAATGCTGCCAATTTTGCACCGAAAACGATTTCGCTCGCAAAAAGACTTGAAAAAATCTCCGCTATGTGCTATAATAGAATGTGTTTCGACATGAAAGAAAAGGTGGTTTTATGATAAATTTTAAGCGAAAGGCGGCGCTGGTCGCGGCGGTCGCGGTTCTGGCGCTCGGCGCGGCGGGCTGTAACGGCAGCGGCTCGGGCGATTCCTCGCAGGGAGGCACTTCGCGTGCGGACAGTGCGGCTCATCAGAACGGTGATATTCAACTAAAGTCATATAAATATCCTGAATTTCTCAACAAATACGGCGATTCGGATATGCTCGCGAAGCCTGTCTACACGAGTTTTGACGCGGCGGCGACCCTCGTTGAGCCGAAAGATCAGCCGTTTTCCGACTACAAATGCACCGCTTGCTTCAATGATATTTACTATATTTATACAGATGATTCGCATTATGGTGTGCTTGATCAATCTGGCAACGTGCTTGTTGACGCGGCGAATGTCAAGAAAATTTCTGCAGTTTCGCCCAGTATTTTGCAATTGAAGTACGAAAGCGGCGAAACGGCTTATTTTCAGGCGGATGCGAACGGCGCTCAGCTCGTTGACATCGGCGATTTCGATAGCTCGCGCATAACTTTTGCGCCGCAGGTCGCCGACGATAGCAGCGAATCTGACGCGAAAAGCACCTACATAATGCAGCTCGACGGCGCGCCGATCTACGATACCGCGTGGACTTCCGCCAAGCCTGCCGATAAGTCCGAGCTGAAAACTTCGCGCAAGTTCGAGGCGGCGTATAAGGCGGTCTCGGCGGCGGGCACATATTATATCATTTTTGACAAATATTACAATTTCAGCGTGTACGAGGCGGCTTACGGATTCGTCAGCTTGAAGATCGGCGGCGAGTACGGCGAAAGCTACATTTTCGGTTCAAAAGATTACTCCGAGCTGGAAACGCTCATCGCTTCGTTCGGCAGGGAAAATTCTGCAAATGCGCCAACAAAAGACGATAATGCCGACTATATCCAGTTCACGCTGGGTCTGCAAAGCGGTCAGCCGCGCACCATGACTCTTTCGTCCGACGGCTACTGTTTCACTGATTTTCAGCTTGATAAAGACGGCGGCGGCAACAAATATTTCGCCGTGCTCAGCCGCGAAACTTTCGTAGACCTCGTAAACTGGGTCAACGTTACTCTCAATAAATAACAAAAAAGGCAGCGCCGCTCATTGAACGGTACTGCCTTTAATATTCGTTTCAGATCAAAGTCCGTTAGGATTGTTCTTGGTGAAATTCCAGCCGTCGGCCGCCATTTCGTCAAGGTCGTACTGCGCCGTCCAGCCGAAAAGCTCCTTCGCCTTGTCGGTGTTGGCGTAGCACCATGCGATGTCGCCTGCGCGGCGGGGCATGATCTTGTAGGGCAGCTCTTTGCCGCAAGCCTTTTCAAACGCGTGCAGAACGTCGAAAACGCTCGAGCCCTTGCCGGTGCCGAGGTTTACCGCCTCAACGCCCTTGTGCGCCAGAACGTAATCTACCGCGCAGAGATGACCTTTCGCGAGGTCCATAACGTGAATGTAGTCGCGCACGCCAGTTCCGTCGGGGGTGTCATAGTCGTTGCCGAAAACGCCGAGGTACTCGCGCTTGCCGACAGCCACCTGCGCGATGTAGGGGAAGAGGTTGTTCGGTATGCCGTTTGGGTCTTCGCCCAGCAGACCGCTCTTGTGCGCGCCGATGGGGTTGAAATATCTCAGCAGCGAAACCGCCCACTCGTCGTCCGCAACGCAAACGTCTTTGAGTATCTGCTCGATCATGACTTTGGTGTAGCCGTAAGGATTGGTCGAGGAGTTTGTCGGCATAGTTTCAACGTAGGGCACGGGATTGTTCACGCCGTAGACCGTCGCCGAGGAGGAGAAAACTATCTTCTTGCAGCCGTTTTCGCGCATAGCTTTTATCAGCATCAGCGTGCCTGTGATGTTGTTGTGGTAGTATTCCACGGGCTTCTGTACCGATTCGCCGACCGCTTTCAGACCCGCGAAATGTATAACTGCGTCGATCTTGTTTTCCTTGAAAACCTTATCGAGCGCTTCCAGATCGAGAATATCAAGCTGGTAGAATTTAAAATCTTTTCCTGTAATTTTCTTTATTCTCTTGAGCGCCTCGGGCTTCGAGTTAGAGAAATTGTCCACTACTACAATGCTGTGGCCTGCCTCGAGCAGCTCTACGCAGGTGTGGCTTCCGATGAATCCTGCACCGCCGGTTACCAGAATATTTGCCATAATAAGCCTTCCTTTCTTGACCCGTGCGTTTTGTTTCGGCGGGTCGGTAGGTCATGATCCTTTTACTGTACCCATTATACCACACATCTCCGCCGATTTCAAGCTTGATTTGTTTCAAAATATATGGATTTTTGTTTCACACATCAAAATTAGCGTTTTTTGCGTGCCTAAATTGTGACGATTTTCTGAGAATTGCGGCAAAGAGTTTGACATTTCGCCGATTTCGTACTATAATATAAATAGCAGGGTCTTTTTGCGCACACGCAAGCCTTCTGACCTGCTTACTTGTGAAAAAATTTTAAGGATGTATTTTTTTATGAAGAAAAAGAAAAACGGCCAAAGCGACGTATATCAGCAGATGTACGAGCAGCAGCTAAAAAAATACCAGAGCATGGATAATACAAATTACGATGACGCCGAGGGCGAAGATCTGCGCTTTTATTCTGAAGAAGAGCTTGCCGCGATAGAGCAGGCGAAGCGTGACGCCGCCCGTCAGGCGTATCAAGACGCATATCTGCGGCAGTACAGCGAGTCGCAGCAGGAGTACGGCAGGCAGGCACATTCTCAGCCGCGGCAGGGAAGTCAGCGCGCACCACGCCGTCAGCCGCAGGCTAAGCCGCAGTACCGCCGCGTTCAGGCAGACCCTAAGCGCTACGAGCCTGCCGCTAAGAAAAAGCGTGAGAGCGAGAACATCGAGTTCGGCAAAAAGAATAGCTACGCCAATTCCAAAAAGGGCAAGAAAGAGCTTTCGGGCGGCAGCGCTGTAAAGAAGTTCTTCAAAGGCATCTTCGTGGTACTGCTCGTGCTTGTGCTTCTGCTTCAACTGCTGATCTTCCGCTACATTTGGCTGGTAAACTCGGTAGATACCGGCGAGCGGCTCGTCACGAACGCTTCAATGTCCGACAAAAACGTTACGAATATTCTGCTCATCGGCAGCGATACGCGCGATGAGAACGAGCGCGGCAGAACTGACTCGATGATACTTCTTTCGATAAACAAGCAGACAAAGCAGATGACGATGACCTCGCTGATGCGCGACTGCTACGTCGAGATACCCGACCACGGCTGGGCTAAGCTGAACGCGGCGTACTCCTACGGCGGCGCTGAGCTGCTGATGGACACCATCGAGCAGAATTTTGACGTTGCGGTAGATAAATTCGTGTACGTCAGCTTCTTCTCGTTCATCGACATAGTTGACGCGGTTGGCGGTATAAATATCGACCTCTCCGACGACGAGGCGCAGTACATGACCGACCCGATGGCGGAGCAGAACAAGTACCTCGGCAACAAAAAGGGCACTGATTACCTCACTCACGGCGGCGACGATATGCTGCTAAACGGCAATCAGGCGCTCGCTTACGCGCGTTTGAGATATGTCGGCAACGCTGATTTTGAGCGCACCCAGCGTCAGCGCACCGTTATCACAAAAATAATCTCGCAGGCAAAAACGCTCAGCCCGCTCAAACTGGATAATTTTATGAAAGTTTGCTGCTCAGAGCTGACCACGAATATGACCAAGGGCGAGATGTACGTTATGTTCTACAAGCTGCTTTTCTCGATGAATTACGATATGCAGCAGCTTCGCATACCGCAGGAGGGCGCGTATTATTACGGCACTCACGACGAGCAGAGCACCCTCGACCTCGATTTCGACGCTTGTCAGCGCGAGATCAAAAAGAAGATCTACAATTGACCCTCAGCAGAATATTTACGGGCGTACTCTTTCGGGGATACGCCCATGTATTTTTTAAACACGCGCGAGAAGTACAGCCTGTCGTCAAAGCCGACCGAGTAGGCGACTGACGTAACGTTCATAGCCGTTTCGCGCAGCAGCCGCGCCGCCTGCGTTATGCGAAAGCGCGCCAGATACTCTATCGGCGGCAGGCCCTCGCACTCGGTGAAAGCGCGGAAAAGCGTAACGCGGCTCACCCCGACGAACGCGGCTATGTCCTCCACCGTGATGGCGATGGAGTAGTTGTAGCTGATGTACTTGCGCGCCTCCTCAACGTACCTGCGGGCGGGGCTGCGCTCGGGCTTTGCGGCGGAGCGCTCGACTATCAGCGAGAGCGCAAGGTAAAGCTGCCCCGTCATCTTCATGTTCGCGGCGGCGGGGGAGGAGCTGTAAAGGCAGATCTGCTCCAGCGAGCGGGCGAGCTCTTCGCCAAAAACGGCGTGCATCACGGGCTGCTCGGGCGTGAAGTCGGTCTGCCCGATTATCAGCCCCGCGTCCGCCCCCGCGAAGCCCACCCAGTAGTACTCCCACGGCTGCTGCTCGTCGGCGGCGTAGCTGATCTGCGTGTTCGGGTAGATGAGGAAAGTATCCCCCGCGCCTAGCGCAAATTCGCCGTGCGGCGTGCGGTAAACGCCCTTGCCCGAGATTATGTGGTGGATAAGGTAGCAGCTTCGTACTCCCACGCCCCAGCTGTGCGAGGGCGCGCATTTTTCATGGCCGACGTTGTACACAGCGAGGGAAGTCGCGTCGTGCTTCTCGGTCTTGTACGAATACTTTATTTTGTCAGAAATATCATTCTGCGGCATAAATAACAACTCCTGAAAGGCGGTTTTTACGATGATAAAAGGCATTTTGTTTGATATGGACGGGCTTATGGTGGATACCGAAAAGCTGCTCAGCCGTTTTTGGTGCGAATCGGCGCGCTCGTTCGGCTACCCCATGACCCCCGAGCACGTTCTCGGCATACGCTCGCTGGCGGCGAAGTATTCCGAACCGCACCTTAAAGGCATTTTCGGCGAGGATTTCGACTACAAAGCCGTTCGCGCGAAACGCATCGAGCTGATGAACGCTTTCATCGCGGAAAACGGCATCGAGAAGAAAAAGGGGCTTGACGAGCTGCTGGAGTACATCGCGGCAAGCGGGCTGAAATGCGCCGTCTGCACAGCCACCGACCGCGAGCGCACCGCGCGGTATCTCAAAAGCGTAGGCGTTTACGATTATTTCGATGAGTTTGTCTGCGGCGATATGATAGCCAACGGCAAGCCCGAGCCGGATACATATTTGGCCGGCGCGCAAAAGCTGGGTCTTGACCCCGCCGAGTGCTTAGCGCTCGAGGATTCGCCAAACGGCGTTACATCGGCGTACCGCGCAGGCTGCAAGCCCGTGATGATACCCGACCTCTCGCAGCCCGACGATGAAACGCGCGCGAAGCTTTTCGGCGTCTGCGACGACCTTTCGGGCGTTATCGCGATACTCGAGCGCGAGTGCAAGTGACGAAAAATATGCCTTAAACCAAAACGAGGGACTTTTTACAGCCCCTCGCTTTTTTATGTGTGGATTATCTTACTTTGCTTCTGCGGGCTGCGCGGCTTCCTCAGCCTTTTCCTCAGCAGCTTCGGCGGGCGCTTCTTTAGGCGCGTTGAGCTTTTCAACCGCCTCGATGGTCGCCACTACGTCGCGGAGGTTCTTCTCCAGCACGTTCTTAGCGTCGGAAAGGGAAGTGTTTACGCTGTCAGAAAGCGCGCGGCGGATCTCTGCGTCCTTATCCTTAGCGCTCGCAACTATCTCGTCAGCCTGCTCCTGCGCCTGACGGATCATCTGCGCGGCGTACTCCTTAGCCTGACGGATTATCTCGGTCTCGCTAACTATCTCGCGCGCCTTGTCCTTAGCGGCTTCCACAAGCTCGTCCGCCTGCTTCTTTATGTTCTCGGCCTCTTTCTTGGCGTCGGCGATTATGGCGTCTTTATTGCTCTGCGTTTCCTTAGCTTTCTTGATCTCGCCGGGCAGGTTGAGGCGCAGCGTGTCGATGTAATCTCTCATCTGTTCGCAGTCGATAACTTTTTTGTTCGAGAAAGGCACTGCCGAAGAATTGTCCAGCAGATCTTCCATCATCTCAATGATCTCGTCAAAGTTCATTTTATAAACATCCTTTCATATGTAAATTTATTTGTGATCTTTTAAAAACAGCCGCTCTTTTATGTCGTCCAGTATCTCAGGCGGCACAAATCCCGAAATATCTCCGCCCAAGCTGGCTATTTCTTTTACTACGCTTGAGGAAAGATACATATTTTCGGTACTGGTGGTCAAAAATACCGTTTCCGCTTTCGGGTAAAGCTTTTTGTTCGCGAGCGCCATCTGAAATTCGTACTCGAAGTCTGAGACCGCGCGCAGACCCTTTACTATCGCGCAAGCCCCCGTCTGCTCGAGGTAGTCCGCCAGCAGACCCGAGTTGCAGTCTACGAGCACGTTTTCCATGCCCTCGGTAACGCGCATTATCAGCTTCATTCGCTCTTCTATCGTGAAAGCCGCCGTGGTGCGCTTGCTGGGGTTGAATGAAACGAGCACGATGACCTTGTCGAAAAGCCGCGAAGCGCGCTCGATTATGTCGAGGTGTCCTTTAGTTACCGGGTCGAAGCTGCCCGGGCAAACCGCTATTCTCATCTTCCGCACCCCGCGCTCAAAGCTCTTCTTCCGCAGGCGAGCGGTAAACCGTCACCGCGACCTTGCCGTAGCGGTATCTCTTGTGCAGTGTCAGTCCGTCGAACTCGTCGGGCAGGGTAAGTTCGCTCTCGTGCTCGCAGATAACGAACGCGCCCGCGTTGAGCTTTTTGCCGATGAGCGGCAGAGCCTTTTCCAGCAGACCGTTGCGGTAAGGCGGATCCATCAGCACTATGTCAAGCCCTGATTTCGCGACCTGCAGGTACTCCAGACTATCCATATGCAGCACGCGCGTGTTTGCGGCGAGCTTGCAGGCGGCGAGATTTTCCTTTATCACGCCGATAGCCTCGCTGCTTTTGTCAACGAAAACGCAGTGCGCCGCGCCGCGGCTGAGCGCCTCTATTCCCAGCTGACCGCTGCCGCCGAAAAGGTCGAGCACCGAAGCGCCCTGTACGTCAAACTGTATAATTGAAAAAATAGCTTCTTTTACCGCGTCGGGCGTTGGGCGAATGTCCAGCGAATCGAGCGTTTTAAGCTTTCTGCCCCTCGCGGAGCCGGTTATAACTCTCATATTTTTATTCCTTTGATAAATTTTTTTGCATACAATAATTATACAATAATTTTAAGCTTTTGTCTATACCTATTTGAAATTTTTTTCGTCGGCTCAGGTCGAAATATGTATTTTTGTGCATAATGCAACAAAAGGAACTCCTAAATAGAAGTTCCTTTTGCGAAATATCTAAATTGTGTTAGATGTTTAAATTACTTCTTGCGAGATACTACAACAGCAGCGCCTGCTACTGCAGCAAGTGCAAGAGCGATTCCTGCAGGTGCGCCGGCCTCAGCGTTTGCAGTCTTGTCGCTTTCAGCAGCGGAAGAAGTGGTGGTGCTGGTGGTCGAAGCCTTAGAGGTCGAACCGCTGCCGCCGTTGCTGCCGCCCTTAGTGCTGGAGGTAGATCCGCTGGAGGAAGAAGAGCTGCTGGAGCTGTTTCCGCCGTCAGAAGAGCTGTCGCCGCCCTTGTTAGGATCTTCGCCAAGTCCCTTAACGGTGAAGGTTACGGTGATAGTGCCATCAGAAGCAGGCATAGCCGCAGGGTCGATGGAGCTGTCGCCATAGGTGTTGATAAGAGCAACTGCAAGGGTGTCAACGTCAGACTTGTACTTAACGTCATCGCCGGTAACAGTGTACTTAGTGCCGCACATATCAACAGTGATGTCGCTTACTTCAACAACAGTGCCGTTGATCTCGGGCTTGTCATCGTCATTGTATTCGCAAGGAATATCGGTGGTGATGGAGAGCATATTGAACTTATCGGTCTTTCCGCCCTCTACCCACTCGATCTGATCCTGAGTCAGGTCGCTGTTGTCAGACTCAGCAGCCTCATAGTTGCAGAGCATAGACCAAGGAGAGTCTTTTCTGGTAAGGGTCTTTTCTTCGTTGAGGTAGAAGCCCTTTTCGTTGTCAGCCTTATCGGTGTTAGCTTCTTCGATCTTACCGCTGGTAGCGATAGATACGGTGTAGGTACCATCGTACTGGATGGTGGTATCGCTGCACTCAACAGAGCCGTTACCATAAGCGCCGCCCTGTACGCCTACCTTAGCAGCAGGGAATACGTCAGTGCCGTCGGTGCCGTAAAGGTCGCGGAAGTTCCAGGTAGTGTTGGTCTGGAACGCGATACCTGCATGACCCTCAGTGTCGAGAGCAGAAGCGGTAGTTGCAGATGTCATTGCGCAAACGGACATGGCAATTGCAGAAGCAGCCATTCCGGCAAAAACTTTCTTAAGTTTCATAAGTAGTTACTTCCTTTCCAAAATAATTACTGATATAAGATATTTGATTTCTACGCATAGTTATAGCT
>DBEZOM010000244.1:0-3088 GCA_048252855.1 Ruminococcus sp. | reverse complement strand
CAATTTGTACAGTAAATTCTTATATGAAAGGGAATGTAAAGAAATGAAAAATTTGAGAGGGTTATTTTCCAGAGTTCTTTCCGCCGCCGCTGCGGCAGTTATCGCGGCAGGCTGCGCACTCAGCGCTTACGCCGCCGATACTTCCGACGTAGACCTCGACACTTCCGAAGCTATCTCGGTAGGCAACTGGGGCACAAGTGCGAAATATCAGTACGATACTTTCGACACCACCCGCATGACGAAAGACTCTGAGATAAAAGTAGAATTTTCTATGGATACCGAAGCGAACAAGCTTTCAAGCGCGCCGATAGAGCTGGTATTCCAGAGCTGGGAGTCGCCCGACACATCTATGGCTCAGCCCGACGGCTCGGTATGGGCAAAGGTAGCCGCCGCAGAGTTTGACAAATCTACCGCGGTATTCAAGTACGACGACATTGTAAAAGCATACGGCACCGATAATTTCGAGAAGGTAAGCTGCATATGCCTTACCGCTACCGACGTTGCCGATATTACGGTAAAGAAGGTCACCGTTACCAACTGCATCGAAAAGGGCAGCCACTACGTCGATAAGGAAGCCCAGAAAGAGGAGCAGAAGGAAAAGAACAAGAACAACATGCTGTTCACCATAATCGGTATAGTGGCGGGCGTTGTTATCGCCGTTGTCATCATAGTAGTTATCATGAACAAGAAGAGCAGCTCGGCTTACGACGTTGCTTCGGGCGAGTTCGTTTCCAAAAAGGACACCAAGAACTAAGGACTAAAAAACATACAAAGCGTCACCGTGTGCTGCGGCGGCGCTTTTATACTATTATAATATTATAATAAGGAGATACAGAAATGCTGACATTTGAAGAGCTAAAGAAAAACAGCGAGGTAAACGCATACATAATCCAGGCGGACGCTTCGCTAAAGGCGCTGGGATTTACCGAGCACAGCTTCGCGCACGTCGGCGTGGTGGCTGAGAACGCGCGATACATACTGCAAACGCTCGGCTACCCCGAGCATGACCTAGAGCTGGTGCAGATAGCCGCTTACCTGCACGACATCGGCAACTTGGTAAACCGCATAGAACATTCGCAGAGCGGCGCGGTAATGGCTTTCAGCCTGCTGAACAGACTGGGTATGCCGCCGGAGGACACCGCAGTTATCGTCACCGCCATCGGCAACCACGACGAGGGCACGGGCGTAGCGGTCAACCACATAGCCGCCGCGCTGATACTCGCCGATAAATCAGACGTGCGCCGCAGCCGCGTCCGCAACACCGACAAGACGACCTTCGACATACACGACCGGGTGAACTACTCGGCGAAAAGATCGAGCCTGAAAATAAACGGCGAGCACACCTTGATAAAGCTGAAACTCTCGATCGACACGCAGTACGGCTCGGTGATGGACTATTTCGAGATATTCCTAGACCGCATGATAATGTGCCGAAAAGCGGCGGAATTTCTGGGGCTGGAATTTAAGCTGATAATCAACGAACAACAGCTGATTTAACAGCTTATTTGATAAAGTGCTCCCTTGAAATCTGCCGAAAATTGTGGTATAATAGTTGCAGTTGCAGACAACAAAAGGGGTGAACTACTTTGGATAAAATAATGCTGCTTATGGGCATACTGCCCTCGGTCATCATAATGGTGATAATCTTTAAAAACGCAGTTATCAAGCACAAGCCTATGCGAAAGCTGGCTTCGGTATTTGCGATAAGCGCGATCTCGGTAGTGCCCGCGGGCATACTCGAGGGAATAGGCTCGGCGCTGATGGAGGCTTTTATCGGCGGCGACCCTTGGCAGGTCTACTACCCCGATATGGACTCATACCTGATATATCAGCTTGTCTTTTACGTCGCGGTAGTCGGCATAGTGGAGGAAGCCTGCAAGTTTTTTACATTCAAATGGATAGTTTTCCACGACCGCAGTTTCGACAACACCTACGACGGAATAATCTACGGCGCGGCTTCGGCGCTGGGCTTCGCCACGCTGGAGAACATACTTTACATATCTCAGGCAAGCAGTCAGCTCGCGGTAGCTTTGCTGCGCGCGGTGCTCTCGATACCGCTGCACGCCGTTACGGGAATACTCATGGGCTACTACTTCGGCGTATCGAAATACCGCAGGTACAATAACGTTCGCCCGAACACCCGCCCCGAGCGCTTCGCGTACATATTCTCGGTGCTGATACACGGCGTTTACGACTACCTCGCTACGGCTATGAGCGTGGACGAAGACCGCAGCATATGGCTGATAGCGCTCATCTGCATAATGATACTCATTTACGCGATGATAGTTCGCTGCATATACTGCGCGCGGAAAAATTCGCACAACATCTACAACAAATACTACTACGAGCAGCTTGGCGGGCAGATGCAGGACATGATGGGCGGCAAGACCTCGGAAAACCCGACGTTTTTCGGCGTGCCGCTGCCGATGATGTACCGCAGAAATCCCAACATTTTCAATCCGTACGACCCGTATTCGTACACGCCGCCCCCGCAGCAGTATCAGCAATATCAGCAATATCAACAGTACCCGCAGTATCAGACCCCGCCTCAGCCGCAACCCCAGCAACCTAAGTACTGCGTGCACTGCGGCAAGCCTATATCATCAGCATCGCGCTTTTGCCCGAACTGCGGCAAAGAGGTAGAGCGTCGGCAGCAATCGCAATACCAAAACACGCAGAATATGCAGTAACACATTTTTCGCCTTCTCATATCATGTAATATAAGCCGCGCGGGTCACAAAGACCTGCGGCGAAAGGCTTAAATAATTACCCGAAAAGGAGAAATCGTTATGTGCGGAAACAATTGCTGGTGGATCATCATCCTTATCCTTCTCATCGTTTGCTGCGGCGGATGCGGCAACTGGGGCGGCTGCGGCTGCGGAAATAACTGCGGCGGATGCGGCAACGACTGCGGATGCGGCTGCTGATAACATCTGAATAATTCCCTTACAGCGCCTGAGCCTAAAAACTCGGGCGCTGTTTATTTGTATAAACTGCACACTTTTCTGTCACGAGATTTGCTAATGTTGTACATGATTTTTTGGACAATCGTCACAATGTGTCCAAAAAAGCATTGACAGTATAAATG
>DBEZOM010000243.1:0-2819 GCA_048252855.1 Ruminococcus sp. | reverse complement strand
GATTGGACAAAAATACTGAAAAGAATTTGTGTAAAGTGCAATTTTTTATTAAATATACTTGAAAATCGGGAAAGAATGTAGTATAATGTTTATTAAGGCATATAGCGCCCTCTCGGCGCAGCCACAAATGAATCAGGAGGTAAAAAACAGTGTATAAGATTTTAAAGAAAAAGCAACTGAACGACTCGATAACACTTATGGAGATCGACGCGCCGTTCATTGCTAAAAAAGCTCTTGCCGGTCAGTTTATCATTTACAGAGTAGACGAGCACGGCGAAAGGATCCCTCTTACCATTGCAGATTACGACAGAGAAAAGGGAAGTATAACTATAATCTTCCAGACAATAGGCGCTTCTACTAAAGAGCTCGCTATGCTCAATGAGGGCGATGAGATACTTGACGTAGTAGGCCCTCTCGGTGTTGCTACCGAATACGGCGACGTTAAGAGAGTAGCAGTAGTTGGCGGCGGCGTTGGCTGCGCTATCGCTTATCCGCAGGCTAAGGCTCTGCACAAGATGGGCGTAGAAGTAGACCTCATCGCAGGTTTCAGAAGCAAGGATATTGTTATCCTCGAGGACGAAATGGCGGCTGTAAGCTCGCACTTCCACCTCTGCACCGATGACGGCAGCGCCGGCTACCACGGTTTTGTTACCAACAAGCTGAAAGAGCTTATCGACGGCGGCGCTAAGTTTGACGAAGTTATCGCGATAGGCCCTGTACCTATGATGAAATTCGTATGTAAGACCACCGAGCCTTACGGCATAAAGACCATCGTTTCTCTCAACCCGATCATGGTAGATGGTACCGGAATGTGCGGCGGATGTCGTGTTACCGTAGACGGCAAGATCAGATACGCCTGCGTTGACGGCCCTGACTTCGACGGCCACAAGGTAGATTTCGACGAGCTTATGAGAAGAAACTCGACTTATAAAGAGCAGGAAAAGGCTCATTTATGCAGACTCACAGGAGGTGTTCGCAATGCCTAATATGCAGATGACAAAAACTCCTGTTACCGAACAGGATCCTAAGGTAAGAGCGAGAAACTTTAAGGAAGTATGTCTTGGCTATACCGAAGAAGAAGCAAAATTTGAGGCTCAGAGATGCCTTAACTGTAAGCACAGACCTTGCGTAAGCGGATGTCCCGTAGGCGTTCGTATCCCTGACTTTATCGCTAAGGTCGCTGCGGGCGAATTTATGGAAGCTTACAATATAATCAAGTCTACCAACAGCCTTCCCGCTATCAGCGGCAGAGTTTGTCCGCAGGAAAATCAGTGCGAGGGCAAGTGCGTTCGCGGCATAAAGGGCGAGCCCGTAGCTATCGGCCGTCTTGAAAGATTCTGCGCTGACTACGCTATGAACCACGCTGACGAAGCTGAAAAGGTCGAGAAGCCGCAGAGCAACGGCCATAAAGTTGCAGTAGTAGGCGCCGGCCCTTCGGGTCTTACTTGCGCGGGCGACCTTGCTAAGCAGGGCTACGACGTAACCATCTTCGAGGCTTTCCATACCGCAGGCGGCGTTCTGATGTACGGCATCCCCGAATTCAGACTTCCTAAGGCTATCGTTCAGAAAGAGATCGACAACCTCAAAGACCTCGGCGTAAACGTAATGACCAACATGGTAATCGGTAAGGTTCTCTCTATCGACGAGCTGATGGAGGATGGCTTTGAGGCTGTATTCGTAGGCTCTGGCGCTGGTCTGCCCAGATTTATGGGCATCGAGGGCGAAGCGCTGGTAGGCGTTTACTCGGCTAATGAGTACCTCACCAGAATCAACCTCATGAAGGCTTATCTTGAAGACTACGAAACTCCTATCAAGAAGTCGAAGTCGGTAGCGGTAGTCGGCGGCGGCAACGTTGCTATGGACGCTGCACGTTCGGCAATGCGTCTTGGTGCGGAGCACGTTTACATAGTTTATCGTCGTTCGATGGACGAGCTTCCTGCAAGAAAAGAAGAAGTTCACCACGCTATGGAAGAGGGCATCGAGTTCATGCTGCTCAATAATCCTACTAAGATCATCGGCGATGAAAACGGCAACGTTTGCGGTATCGAGTGCATAAAGATGGAGCTCGGCGAGCCCGACGAGAGCGGCAGAAGACGTCCTGTAGAGATCGCAGGTTCGGAATTTGTCCTCGACGTAGATACAGTTATCATGTCGATAGGTACTTCGCCTAACCCGCTCATCAGAAGCACTACCCCAGGCGTAGAAGCCAACAAGCGCGGCTGTCTTATCGTAAATGAAGAGACCAACCAGACCACTAAGGAAGGCGTATACGCAGGCGGCGACGCTGTAACAGGCGCGGCTACCGTTATCCTCGCAATGGGTGCAGGCAAGAAGGCTGCTGCCTCTATCGACGAGTATATCAAGGGCAAGAACTGATATAAACAAAAATCTTTCCGATTGAAAACAATTTGTTAATACTATTGCAAGAACAGCGTTTTTGTGGTATAATACAGATATATTTAAAATCGGAGGATAAAAAAGTTATGTCAAATATTATGCTTTACACCGCCAACAGCGCACAGTCGGCAAGCATGTGGTCATCTGTTATCATGCTTGTTCTTATAGTAGTGTTCTTCTATTTCCTTATAATCCGTCCGCAGAAAAAGCAGGAGAAAAAGGAAAAGGCAATGCGCGATGCGCTTGAGATCGGCGACGAAGTTGTTACAAACGGCGGTATCGTAGGTATCGTATTCTCTATCAAGGACGACACCGTAGTTATCGAAACGGGAAGCGACAGAAGCAAGATCAGGATCATGAAATGGGCTATCGCCAAGAACCTTACTGTTCACGACGGTGACGAAGAGAAATAATACAAATTA
>DBEZOM010000242.1:0-3420 GCA_048252855.1 Ruminococcus sp. | reverse complement strand
ATGTGACTTTTCACTGTAAAGATGAATATTTTCCCGAAAGGAAGTAAAAGATAATGAGCATAAACGTTGCGCTCGACGGCCCTTCGGGCGCGGGCAAATCTACCATCGCCAAAACCGTGGCGGCAAAGCTGGGCTTTGTTTACGTCGATACGGGGGCGCTTTACCGCTCTATCGCCTACTACGCCATCACCCGCGGCGCTGATGTGAACGACGGCGCGCAGGTAGCGGCGGTACTCGACGGGCTGGAGGTAAGGCTTACTTACATAGAGGGCGCGCAGGCGGTGCTGGTAAACGGCGAGAACGTTTCCGACAAGATACGCACGCCTGAGATCTCTATGGCGGCTTCGGCGGTATCAAAATACCCCGAGGTAAGGGCATTTCTGCTGGACACTCAGCGCAGCATAGCCGCTGAGAACGACATAATAATGGACGGCAGGGATATTGGAACGGTAGTACTGCCGAACGCGCAGGTGAAAGTTTTCCTCACAGCTTCGGCTGAGGAGCGCGCGAACCGCAGGTACAAAGAGCTTTCCGAAAAAGGCGACCCCTCGACATACGAAGAGGTGCTCGCCGATATAAATCAGCGCGACTATAACGACACCCACCGCGAGATCGCACCGCTGAAACAGGCGGAGGACGCCACGCTGGTAGACAGCACAAGCATGACGATAGAGCAGGCGGCGGACGAGATAGTGCGCCTGGTGAACGCCGTAAGGGAACAGCCCGACGGCTCAAAAAAAAAATCTGAACTAAAGCGCTCAGACCGCCACAAGCCCGTGATGGAGGTTCGCCCCATCACCAAAACGCATAAGATAAACCCTATACGTCAGGGCTTTTACAGCGTTATCCGCCCATTCGTCCGCTTTATTTTCAAGCATTTCTTTGAGCTGAGCTACGAGGGCGTGGAGAATGTGCCGACCGACGGCGGAAACATTTTCGCTTCAAACCACCGCAGCTACGGCGACCCCGTGTTCATCGCGCTGATGACGCGCGTGCCAATATCTTACATGGCTAAAGAAGAGCTTTTTAAGCAGAACATCTTCTTCACCCTGCTGATAAAGGCGTGGGGCGCATTTCCTGTAGTGCGCGGCACTGGCGATACCGCGGTCATCGACACCTCGATAGAAAAGCTGGAGTCGGGCAGAAACCTTGTTATCTTCCCCGAGGGCACACGCTCTAAGGACGGTAAGGTCGGCAAGGGCAAGACCGGCGTGGCGCTGATAGCGGCTGTCGCGCAGACCAAGGTAGTGCCCGTAGGAATAAATTTTGAGGGCGAAAAGCTCTGCCGCAAAAAGAAGGTGGTAGTTCGCTATGGCAAACCGATAGACCCCGCCGAGCTGGGCGCTACCGACGCAAGCCCTAAAAATTTGAAGATATTGAAGAAGGAGATAATGAATTCTATTACGGAATTGGTACATTAAATGTTAATAAATTGTAAAATTTGCGTTGCAAAGTCCGCAGGTTTCTGTTTTGGTGTAGACAGAGCCGTAAAAATAGTGTATAATAAATTAGATAACCGAAATAATGTTGTGACATTAGGTCCGATTATCCATAATCGCAACGTCGTCGCAGACCTCGAAGCACGCGGCTGTAAAGCCATAGAGCTTGATGAGGTGCAGCCGGGACAAACAGTTATAATACGCTCGCACGGCGTGAGCAGGACTGTTTACCACGAGCTGGAAAAGCGCGGCGCACAGTATGTTGACGCTACCTGCCCGTTCGTCAGCAGGATACAGAAGATAGCGCTGGAAAAATCCGCCGATGGTAAAACAGTGCTCATCGCGGGAGACGCCAGCCACCCTGAGGTGTGCGGCATAAGAGGCTTCTGCGAGGGAGATTCGTATGTATTTGCCGATATGGACGAGCTGAAAGAGCGGCTAGAGCCGCTTGCGGGCGAAAAGCTGTGCGTGCTTTCGCAGACGACCTACAACAAACGACTGTGGGAGCAGTGCAGGGAATACATAGCGCAGGCAAGACCCGACGCCGAGATATTCGACACTATATGCAGCGCTACCGCAACCAGACAGGAGGAAGCCGAAAAGCTTTCACTGCAAGCAGATTTGATGATAATTGCCGGAGGAAAAAACAGCTCTAACACCCGTAAGCTGGCGCAGGTTTGCGAAAAGCACTGCCGCACCATACAGGTAGAGAACGCCGATGAGCTGAAAAGTACGCTGGCAGACGAAGACTTATCGAAAACAAGATTTATCGGGATTTCTGCCGGTGCTTCAACCCCGGCTTATATAATCAAGGAGGTACAACAGGCCATGAGTGAAATGTTGAACAATGTTGAAGAAGAATTTAATTTTGCGGAGGAAATGGAGAAGACTCTGAAGAAGATACATAAGGGTCAGAAGGTAGAGGGCGTAGTTACCGCTATCAACGGCAACGGCGAAGTTATCGTTGACATCGGAACCAAGCACACCGGCTATATCATGCCCGGCGAGCTTACCGACGATCCTACAAAGAAGCCTGAGGACGTAGTATCTGTTGGCGAGACCATCGCGCTGATAGTTCTCCAGACCAACGACCAGGAGGGCATAGTACAGCTCTCTAAGAAGAAGGTAGACGCAGCTCTGGGTCTTGAAAAGATCGCAGCAGCTAAGGAAGAGGGCACTATCCTCACCGGCAGCGTAGTAAGAGTCGTAAAGGGCGGCCTTATCGTTGCTTCCAACGGCGTCAACGTATTCGTACCCGCTTCGCAGGCAGTAGCACGCGGCGGCAACCTCGACGATATGAAGGGCAAGACCGTAGAGTTCAAGATCCTTGAGGTCAACGAGGCAAGACAGAAGGCAGTAGGCTCTATCAGAGCCGTAGAGCGCGAGCAGAGAGAGGCTGCAAAGGCTAAGTTCTTTGAGACCGCACAGGCAGGCGACGTTATCGAGGGCGAAGTTAAGTCCATCACCGATTACGGCGTATTCGTAGACCTCGGCGGAGTAGACGGACTTGTTCGCAAGCTCGACCTCAGCTGGAAGAGAATCAAGCATCCTTCCGACGTAGTATCTATCGGCGACAAGATCGAAGTTCGCATCAAGGACATCGACCCCGAGACCGGCAAGGTATCGCTCGTATACAAGAAGGATTCTGAAAATCCCTGGGAGATCTTTAAGGCTAACTATGAGGTTGGTCAGGTAGTAACTGCGAAGATAGTTTCTATCACCTCCTTCGGCGCTTTCGCACAGATCATCGACGGTATCGACGGACTTATCCACATCTCTCAGATCGCTAATCAGAGAGTTGACAATGTTGCTGATATTCTTTCAGTAGGTCAGACCGTTGAAGCTAAGATCACTGAGATTGACCTTGATAAGAAGAGAATCAGTCTTTCCATGAGAGCTTTGCTTCCTGCTGATGCTGAGACTGACGACGAAGACTAATTTACAATGAAACAATGCGGGGGGCGTTATCAGCGTCCCCGTT
>DBEZOM010000241.1:0-2836 GCA_048252855.1 Ruminococcus sp. | reverse complement strand
TGTCGAAAGTGCAGCATAATGTACAAAAAATCGGCGACTTTTGTGATAATTTTATGTTCCGAGCGATGATTTATTGGTAAACACATTGACACTTGAGCCAAAGATATATATAATAGTTTATGGATTTAACCCATTAAATTTTTAAACACGTTTTATATTTATCAACATTTCTAGGAGGAAGTAAAAAATGGTTGAGATGAGAGCGCTGTTATGCAGCGAAAGCGAAAACATGAAAAAGCTTGCCGATGTGTTAAGCAAAAATGGCGTAAGTGTTAAAGTATGTCCCGCAGAGCCGCTGGATATATTGCAGGAATGTATGATACGGCCGCCATTCGCCGTTCTGATAGAGGAGGGCGCGTTTGAATACCGCGAGCTGGTGCGCAAAATATCGGCGCAGAGCGCTATTACAAAGGTATATATACTTCGCGACCCTTTCACGCCATATCTTGATATACATAACGAATGTAAGGATATATATTACATCGACAATATGTACAAGCACGCGGATATATTGGCGAAGCTGAAATACAGCGCCGTGGATATTGTCAAAAAGGACTATATATCTCGCGAAACGCTGTATCAGACGGCGGATAATATAGTGCACACCGCGCTCAACGAGCTTTGTTTTACCGCGAATTACACGGGTTCGGCATATTTGCAGACCTCGCTGGTGGCGCTTTGTCTTTCAGATCTCAAGCATTCCGACAGTATGTGCAAGACGATATATCCGTATATCGCAGACCAGTTCGACGTATCTACCGCGAGCGTGGAGCGCAGCATACGCACGGTGATAAAGCGCTGCTGGAACAACTCTAGCGACGAGG
Source organism: Ruminococcus sp. (assembly GCA_048252855.1). Lineage (GTDB taxonomy): Bacteria > Bacillota > Clostridia > Oscillospirales > Ruminococcaceae > YE71. The sequence goes on along the minus strand of DBEZOM010000241.1, from coordinate 2,012 downwards.
CGCACGTCAAGTATTTCGGCTTCATCTATTCAAAAGACCGCGGCGTGCCGACAAACTGCGAATTTATCATGATACTCGCCGACTCGCTGATACGCGAGATGCAGCGAATGACCTCGGCTTACAAAGTCAACTCGATGTCGGCGATATAACGATTTAAATATTATAAATTTTTGGGCAATATATTGACAAAACAGTTAACAGTATGGTATAATTGATATAATAGAGCGCTTGATGTATAGCTTTATTATGTAATTTAACGATTGGAGATTGTTATGGAAAAAAATATTCCCTACAAGACTTACCTTGATGAGTCTGAAATGCCGAAGCAGTGGTACAACCTGCGCGCGGACATGAAAAACAAGCCCGCCCCCCTGCTCAACCCCGGCACGCTCAAGCCGATGACCGCCGAAGAGCTTTCGGTAGTTTTCTGCGACGAGCTGGTAAAGCAGGAACTGGACGACACCACGCCCTACTTCGATATTCCCGAGGAAATACTCGAGTTTTACAAGATGTACCGCCCCTCGCCGCTGGTGCGCGCTTACTGCCTTGAAAAGGCGCTCGGCACGCCCGCGAAGATCTACTACAAATTTGAGGGCAACAACACATCAGGCAGCCACAAGCTCAACAGCGCCATCGCGCAAGCTTATTACGCCAAAAAACAGGGTCTGAAAGGCGTAACGACCGAAACGGGCGCGGGTCAGTGGGGCACGGCGCTTTCTATGGCGTGTGCGTACCTCGACCTCGACTGCAAAGTTTACATGGTAAAATGCTCCTACGAGCAGAAGCCTTTCCGCCGCGAAGTTATGAGGACATACGGCGCTTCTGTAACGCCCTCGCCCTCTGACACAACAAATGTCGGCAGGAAGATACTCGCCGAGCACCCCGGCACTACGGGAAGCCTGGGCTGCGCTATCTCGGAAGCAGTTGAGACCGCTACCAGCAGCGAAGGCTACCGCTACGTTCTCGGCTCGGTGCTCTCGCAGGTAGTTCTGCACCAGTCGGTCATCGGTCTGGAGTCGAAAAAGGCGTTTGAGAAGCTCGGCGTGAAGCCCGACGTTATAATCGGCTGCGCGGGCGGCGGTTCTAACCTCGGCGGACTTATCGCGCCTTTCATGGGCGAAAAGCTGCGCGGCGAAGCCGACTACGAATTCATCGCGGTAGAGCCTGCATCCTGCCCGAGCCTTACCCGCGGCAAGTACGCTTACGACTTCTGCGACACGGGAATGGTTTGCCCGCTCGCGAAGATGTACACCCTCGGCAGCGGATTTATCCCCTCGGCGAACCACGCAGGCGGACTGAGATACCACGGTATGAGCTCGATACTCTCGCAGCTTTACGATGACAAGCTGATGACCGCAAGATCGGTAGAGCAGACTAGCGTTTTCGCGGCGGCTGAGCAGTTCGCGCGCGTAGAGGGCATACTTCCCGCCCCCGAGAGCAGCCACGCTATCCGCGTTGCCATCGACGAAGCGCTGAAGTGCAAGGAAACGGGCGAGGAAAAGACGATATTCTTCGGTCTGACGGGCACGGGCTACTTCGACATGGTAGCTTACCAGAAGTTCAACGACGGCGAAATGACCGACTACATACCCACCGACGACGACCTCGCGGTAGGTTTTGCGGGTCTGCCTAAGGTAGATCTCTGATAGACCAATTTCTAATAGTACAAAAATACGGACTCTTGCCTTTTGCGGGCAAGGGTCTGTTTTTGTATTATATGATAACGTGAAATGTTATTGACATTGTAAACATAATGTGGTATACTTATAGTAACAATAAATATAAAAAAGGGAGTATATTATGAAATCTATTACTTGTCCAACTTGTGGAGTTTCAAATATTCCGTGGGATACTCGCCGTTGCCCAAATTGCGGAACTGGATTGGCTGAATATCAAGTTCTAAAATTAACACAAGAACTTGCCAAAGATCGCGAAGAACGAATTAACAATTATTTCAAAGAGTTTCAACCCAATATGGAAGAAGAATTTGAAAAAATAACACCTCATAAACC
>DBEZOM010000240.1:0-7538 GCA_048252855.1 Ruminococcus sp. | reverse complement strand
ATAATATATCAAGCGAGGTTTTGTCTAATGCTTATGAAAGAGCTCGCCGCCGGGGCTGACCGCGGCGAATATACCGAATTTATATACGATACTACCTGCTTTGGCGAACCTGCTGAGGCTGAAAGCGCTGAGGATATTGCCGCGGGAGTTGAACGCGCTATGGCGCTGGAGGCGCGGCCCGTTTTCCTCGAGGGGCTTGCCGCCAGACTTACCGAGCTGGGTACGCCTTGCACCGCCGCCGATGAGAACACCATGCTCGCCGAGGTCAAGCGCCGCTATAAAGATCTGCTCGGTATCCCATGCCCCCGTACCGTGCTGGAATGGGTGCGCGGCACTATCCCCGGCATCACTAATCGGCGGAATAATTACGACCTTTGCTGCGCCCTCGAGATGGACTTGCGGCAGACCGAGGACTTTTTCCAAAAGCACTTCCTCACCATACCCTTCAACATAAAAAGCAGGACTGACGCCGTTTTTATGTACACGCTTTACCATAAACTGCCCTACTCCGCCGCCGTCCGCCTGCTTGAAAGCTCGCAGGGCTTTGTGCCGCAGGAAAACGCCCACACCGCTACTTCGCAGATACTCTCCGCGATAATTACCACCGCCGACGAAAAGCAGTTTCTGCGCTACCTCTCGGCGCACTGCTACAATAACGAACAGCAGTTCCAGCTCGCAAGGCGGCTCATCAGAGAAGAGGTCGATATAGTGCACTCACGGCTGATAGAATACGATTACGAACAGCGGCTCTCTGAGGGAAAGGCTCGGCAGTTTGACTATCGAAGCGCTGCTCGGCTACAAATATCAGACCGAAACTCGCCTCGACCGCCGCACTCTGCCACGCCGATTTACCGAATCGCTGCCGAACGACGTCACCCTCGGCAGGATATTGAACGGCAGCACCGCTTCCTACGACCTGCTCCGCAAAACGCTGATACTGCTGAAATTTTACAATTTCTACTACGAAGCGGACAACACCGAGCCGAACGAGATAGCGGGAAATCTGCTCGATTTTTGCGACGAGCTTGACGCCACCCTCGACTCCTGCGGATTTGCCAAGCTTTACGTCTGCCACCCGTTCGACTGCCTGCTGATGTACTGCGCTAATTCCGACGACCCCATCGACGCGCTTTACGGAGTGATAAACAGCGGCAGAAAGTAAAACTAACACACAAAAAACAGCAGCCTGCGCTTCTCAACAGACTGCTGTTTTTATTTTTATATGCCGATCTTTTCGCGCTTATCCGCCGAAACTTCCCTGCGCAGACCCATCTCGCCGTACTCCTCGTTCATGCGGTCGATCTCCGCCGCAAGCCCGCGGCAGCGCTCCAAGTCGCCCATTTCAAGGTAAATGTCTATCAAGATGTTCAGCAGCTCCGCCTTTTTGTCGATATATGGCAGTGAGTCGGGGTGGCCGCCGCACATTTCCGCCGCTTCCTCTATCTTCTCCGCCGCCGAGTCAAGCTCGCCGTGGTAAAAACAGCAATTCGCCGCGGGTATGTTTATGATGTCGATAAGCTCCAGCTCGGTCGAAAATACCTGCTTCGCTATCTGCTCGGCGCAGTCGATCAGCCGCCGCGTTTCCTCTGGGTCGGGGCGTATCAGCGTGAAATACCACGCCGCCGCCATGCAGTAGTAACAGCGGTTCTCGCTCGCCGCAGGCTCGCTCTCTATAAGTCCGCGCGCCCTGTCGAGCAGTTCGGCGGCTTCGTTTTCGCAGTCGGGCATACTCCGTATCAGCACGCCCGCCAGCGATATGCAGTACTGCGCCAGATACTTGCCCTTGCGCTCGTCCTGCGAAAGTTCCGCCTCTGCTATCGCCGCGTCCGCCGAAGCTATCAGCTTTTCAAGCAGGGCTTCCTCCTCGGCGGTTTCCGTATAATACGCGCCGCCGAGCAGTGCGTCATAATAAAAGCCCACCATGTTGTGGTACATCGCTGCAATCATATGCCGCGGGTGTCGCTCGGCAAAACGTTCCGCTTCGCGCAGTATCGCCTTTATCTGCGCCGCGTTGCCCATGCCGACGTAAATATCCACCGCCTGCTGATGATATTCCATCACCGCAAGGTCGTCCGCCTGCCACTCCCAGCCGCGCACCGTTTCCGCGATGACGGGGTGCAGGCGCACTCTGCCGCCGTCGTAAAGCCAGCCGTTTGCCGCCAGCTTTTCCGCCGTTTTCGGCTGTATGTCTGAGAAAAATCTGCCGATAAGCTCGGCCTCCAGCCCCCTAACGTTCAGCAGGGCGAGCCGTTTCAGCGCCAGCCGCTCGGTCATGCTTACAGTGCCCGCGTCGAAAAGCGCCGAGATTATCGCCGAAAGGGTGTCGCAGACCTCTTCGCCGTCTTTTATGTTGCCGATCTTTTCGTCCGAAAAGCGCGAAAAGCCGTTCTCGCGGATAAGCTCAAGCGCGGCGCGAACGTCAAGCCTGCCCGCCGCTATCTGCCGCGCGATAAGCTCGAGCACCAGTGTGTGGCCTTGTATCAGCCCTATCATTTCCTCAAAGCAGGCGCGCTCCTCCCTAGACAGCGGGTGGCCCAAATTCAGCGCGGCGAGCTTTAGCAGGTCGGTGTTATCGCGCAGAGCGGTGATCTCCATATGCGCGAAGCTGTTTTTCGGCGGCTGATTTCTCGTCGCGATTATTGTTTCAAACCCGCAGTTTATTATACGGCTGAGGTCTTTAGTCAGCCTATCGGTATAATTATCCAGCACAAAAAGCACGCGTTTGCCGCCGCATATCCGCCTAAAGGCAAGCAGTTTGCGCTCGAAATAATCGCTCGGCGGCTCGTCCTCCTGCCGCGAGATGGTGCTGATCTGAAGCTGCATATCGTCGCAGAAAGTGTGGCGAAGTTCGCCGTCATATTCAAGGTAGACTATCACCTCATAGCGTGCTCTGTACCGCGTGATGTAATTTTTCACCAATGCAGATTTTCCGATACCGCCCACGCCCGTGATGTAGAGCACGGGGTTTGCCGAAAGGCTCTTCGCTATCTGCGAAAGCTCGGCGTCCCTGCCGACGAAATCTGGCGAAACGGGCGGCAGAGATGGTATAACGTACTCTTTGCGCTCCAGTTCCTCGATTATCTCACCGAGCAGGTCGGCCGCCATGCCGATGTTCTCGAAGCGATTAGCGGCGGAGGAGCGGAGTGTGCCGCGAAAAAAGCGTGTGAACAGCGACTGTATATCGGGGCGCTCGGTGTATTTCAGGTAGCTTCGGCGGCATTTGGCGAAGGGGTATTTCGAGAAGCCGCGGTGCTCCGCCGCCGCAGAATGTCTGCCGAAAAGTATGTAAAAAACTATCTCGCCCAAAGTGTAAATATCCGCCGCGAAGCCGAGCCTGCCAGCCGTCTGCATATTCAGTTGTTCGGGGGCTGCCCAATCGCGCGTATAGGAAACGCCCGCGCCAAGCTGAGAAAGCTCGCGAACGCTGTCGAAGTCGATAAATTCGACAAGCTGGGTGACGGTATCATCGGGCGAATTTTGCAGTATAAAAATATTTTCCGGCTTTAGGTCAAGGCAGAGCATACCCGCCGCGTGGTAGCCGCCGACGGTTTTGGCGATGGTACGGCAGATGGCGATATACTGCGGCAGGGTGAGCGCGCCCGCGGCTATCAGCTTATCGAGCGCGGTGCCGTTATAGCAGGCGACCTCGACATAAGCGGTGCCGTTCGCTTCAAAAATACGGTTGACGGGCGGGGTCTGATTGCCGAGCGCGGAGATCTGGCGTATGCGGTTCTGCGCCATGCCCGCCGCGACAAAGCGCGCCTTGCCCTCAGCAAAAGCGGGGTCGCCTTCTGCGAGATCCGCGGGGGAATATTCCTTTAAAATGCACTTAGCCGCAAGCCCGTCGTTTTGGCACTGAGCAAGATAAGCGGCGGCGTTAGCGCCCTTACCGAGCAGTTCCAGCACGGTATACAGCCTGCCCTCAACCTCAAATTCACAGCCGATATTCAGCATATCGCCGACCTCCTTTCGATAGGGTCACATTCGATAGGGTCATACCCTAAATATTATACAAGCATTTCGCGGCGGATATAAATTTCCATTCCGCTAAGCGCTGACCATTGCCACAAATAAGAAATCCCCTCAGACGAGCGCTCCGAAGGGACTTTGCAGGCACTCGCGGGGGAATGTCTGCGGTTGTTATTATTATACAGCATTGAGAGATGGTTGTCAAGGGAGAAAACAAAAACAGCAGTCCGCATTTTTAGTGCAGACTGCCGAAAATTTGTCACTTAGTTTTTACGCTCTTGACTGCGCTGGCAAGACCCCAAACATTTACTTTGTTATAGTCGGGGCCCCACTTGTGATACGCCTTGACTTTGTATTTATATGTGGTCTTAGATTTCAGCGATTTCTTGTCAACGTAGCTGGTCTTGCCGTTCTTTACGGTCGCGATAGATTTCCACTTTTTAGTTTTGCTGTCATATCTGTAAACGCGGTAACCGTCAGCGCTCTTGACCTTGCCCCATTTCAGCGTAATGCTGTTTTTGGTCGAAGAGGTCGATTTTATTACAGGGCTTGCCGCTAATGTTATAGAATCTCCTCTGTCATAATCGCCCCAGTAGGTTTTGCCATTGCGCTTAGCATATGCTCTTACTCTATATGTATATTCTGTACCGGCTTTGAGATTTTTTATCGTGTAGGAAGTCGCTTTTCCGTCGCGTACGGTAACTTTGTTTTCCCATTTCTTAGTCGAAGTATTGTAGACGTAGATTTTGTAGCCGTCAGCGTCGGGCGCGGGTATCCATGTGTACTTTATTGCTTTATTCAGCGGGTCAAACACAGGTGCTCTTACAGCAAGTATTGGCTCGGAATAGTCGTAGTTGTACGATATTATATCATCGAACGGCCTATACTGGAATGGATCTATTTCAATCTTTTCCCAATCAGACTTTGAACCTGTATAATACACTTTTTTAAAATAGTATGTTTCTCCCAAACACATATCACCAATATATTTTACAGTTTTAGGAATCACAAGTGTTACAAGTTTATAACAACCTGCAAAAGACATATGGCCGAGGTAAGTAAGTTTTTTAGGCAGAACAATGTGTGTTAATTTATCACACTCAAAAAATGCCGTACCCCCAATAACTGTAACACTGTCGGGGAAATTCACATTGGTTATTTTACCATTGTTCTCAAACGCACCGTCAACTATCTTGGTAACACCGTCCGGAATCGTTATATCGCCCTCTGCATTTGAACCATCAATGAGAACGTTATTTAAGATAAAGAATGTTTTATTTGCTTTCTGAGCTTCAAACCACGGCGTAGCGTAAAAAGCATTACAGTCAATATTTGTAACAGTAGAAGGTACAGTAATGCTTTTAAGATTTGTACAATGGCAGAAGGCGTGGGCACCAATGTTCGTAACGCCTTCGGGTATTACTACACTGGTAATATCAAGACCAACACAATGATCTCCCGATGTTCCTGTATCCTCAACATAGTCAACAAAGGCTGATTCGCCTATACTTGTGACCTTTTTTCCATTAAGCTTGCTAGGGATATTTACCTTTTTAGATGAACCGATATACTTTGAAATTTCAACAGTACCATCATCAAGCACCGTATAATTATAATCCCCGTAAGTCAGCGCAGCCCCAACCACCTGCACATCTTCTCCCGACTGTTCGGCTATGTAGTCCTCGCCGACCTCTTCAGCGCTTGCCGATACCGCCGCAAAACCGCTCTCCGCAGGCAATGCAAGCCCGCCGAAAACTATGCTAAGCGCCACTAGACCTGATATAATTTTCTTCATAAATTCTCCTCCTATGGTTTTTAAGACCAAATCAAAAACAAGCTTCTCTCGCAATATGCCGATCTTTCTTAACATTTTATCAGAAATATATAACAATAATCAAAATAAATGATAAATAGTTCGTGAACGCAGCTGAAAAAGAGGTCAAAAAAACAGCCTGCACCGTGTCAGATGCAGACTGCCGAAATTTATCACTTAGTTTTTACGCTCTTGACCGCGCTGTAATCGCTCCAGTAAGTCGCGCCGCCGACCTTGCGGTACGCTTTGACCTTGTATTTGTACGAGGTCTTGCCTTTCAGCTTGCTCTCCTTGAACGATGTAGTCTTGATCGTACCGACTGACACCCATTTCTTGGTCTTAGTGTCGTACTTCACCACTCTGTAACCGTCCGCGCCCGAAACGGCGTTCCAGTTGAGCCTTACCGAGCTCGTCGAAGCCGAGGTCGAATTGATCGCGGGCTGGGCAGGCTTTGTGGTGGTCGTCATAGTTTCGGAAGCCTCGCCCCAGTAGGTCTTGCCGCCCTGCTTCGCGTAAGCCTTGACCTTGTATTTGTAAGTCGTGCCCGACTTTAAGCCCGTCTGCTTGAAGCTGAGGGTGGAAGCCGAAACTGTCGCCGCAGTGTCCCACTTTTTGGTCTTTGTGTTATACGCATACACGCGGTAGCCCGCCGCACCATCGACCTTTTCCCAATTGATCTTTACAGCCTTGTCGGTGCAGGTGAAATTGGTGGTTTTTACTTTGCCGACGGTGACTTCCTCGGGGGTGTAGTTGTAGTGGATAGTCGCGTCCTTTATTCCCGCGTTTGTATCTATACTTTGAGAACCCTCGTTTTTGATCTTTTTCCAATCACTTTTTGAGCCTTTGTAATATACGTCTTTAAGCTTTTTGCATTCGCTAAACGCAAGAGAGTCGATCTTTTTTATGTTTTTCGGAATTACTACATATGAAAGGCTAGAGCAGTTATAGAAAGCATTGCTTCCGATCTCTTCCATGCTGTCAGGCAAAACTAAATTTGCAAGACTTGTGCAACCCTGAAATGCAGATGAGTTGATAAAAGTCGGGCCATTCAAGAATGTTATGCTTTTGAGCTTTTTACAATCAGTAAAAGATTCATAACCAATAGATTTTAAAGTGCTCGGGAATGAAATATCTGTAAGGCTTGTGCATCCGTTAAATGTGTAAGCATCAATTTCCGTAACACCCTCGGGAACTTTTACACTTTTAAGGCTCGAACAAGCTGCAAATGCCCCGGCACCGATGCTATTAACGCTATTGGGTATCGTTATGCTTGTAAGATTTGTACAACGTTGAAACGCAAACTCCCCTATACTTGTAACTCCATTCGGAATTGTTATATTTGCAAGGTTTTCACAACCTTCAAATGCTTCTGAGCCAATACCTATAACGCTGTCGGGTATTGTTATGTTTTTAAGACTTGAACATTTTGAAAATGCCGCACCACCAATTTCTGAAAGACTGCTAGACATTTTTACACTTGTAAGACTTGTACAGTTTGAAAACGCTCCAGCAGCAATACTATTAACGCTATCGGATATTATTACGCTTGTAAGGTTTGTGCAGTAAGAAAATGTAAAAATCTCTATACTTGTAACGCCATCTGGAATTGTTATGCTTGTAAGATTTTCGCAGTGGCAAAATGCATACTCACCAATGCCCTTTACGCTATCAGATATAGTTATATTTGTGAGATTTGAGCAGTAAGAAAATGCATCATTACCAATGCTTGTTACGCTATCAGGTATTTTATACTCTT
>DBEZOM010000239.1:0-2602 GCA_048252855.1 Ruminococcus sp. | reverse complement strand
GTGATATTCCAGAATATGCCTAACTACATCACTATCTTCATCGGTATATTCTTCGCAAACGTAATAATCTTTTTCAGCCTTGCGATGAAACCCCTGCTTCTGAATTATCAGGATATTATCATCGAAAATATGACCTGCAAGTACCAGTACATTCTGAAAATGCCGATGGAAACTGAGACCGAGGGCGCAGAGAAATACTGCGCTGGTTCGCTCAAGACTATCGACGACAGAATAAAAGAAGAGTCCGCAACTGTTTACGGACTCCAAAAAGACAGCAAGTATATCGACGCAGACGTTAAGGACGGCGGTATATACATCTCTAAGGGCTTTGCCGATAAGTACGATTTGAAAAAGGGCAGCAAGGTAACGCTTAAAGAAGAGTACGGCGATAAGAAATACACCTTCAAAATAGACGGTATTTACAAAGAGCCCGCTTCTATTGCGGTCTACATGACGCAGGACGATTTTATTAAAACCTTCGACCTCGAGGACGGCTACTTCAACGGCTATTTCTCTGACGAAGAGATCACCGATATAGACGATATGTATATCGCGACAACCATCACCGAGGACGACCTCACAAAGACCTCGCGCCAGCTCATACTCTCTATGGGCGGCATGGTGAGCATCTTCACATTCGTAGGCGTTGCGATGTTCATGCTGATAATCTACCTGCTCTCGAAGATCATCATCGAGAAAAACACTCAGTCGATCTCTATGACCAAGATACTGGGCTACAATAACAGTGAGATAAACAGCCTGTACGTCGCCACCACCTCAATAGTAGTAGTGCTTTCGCTGCTGCTGACTATCCCCCCCGTAAACGAAATACTGAAATATATCTTCAAGGTAGTGTTTGCTGAGTACGCGGGCTATATGCCTTTCGTTATCCCATCGTACATCTACGCTGAGATACCCGCGCTGGGAATAGTTGCATATATAATCATCGCTATAATGCTCATGAGCAAGGTAAAGAAGATACCGCTCGATGAAGCATTGAAAAACGTAGAGTAAGACCATTTCTTTCATACATATTTTTACTGGGCAAACGGCTCGCGCTTCTAAAAAGGCGCGGGTCTTTTGCTTTTTGCGCCTTGCGGCACTTTACAAATAAACCTACTTGTGTTATAATAAAATGTAAGACTGAAAAAACAAAACTCTGAAAAAGGATATTTATCAACATGAAAGAAATACAGGAAAAATTAGAGCAGCTTCTGCTCAATACCCAAAAGCCTGCGCGCTATATCGGCGGCGAGCTGGGCAGCGTGGTAAAGGATAAAGATAAGGTAGACGTGCGCTTCGCGTTCTGCTTCCCCGACGTTTACGATGTCGGCATGAGCCACCTCGGTATGAAGATACTTTACGGCTTGAAGAACCAGCGTGAAAACTGGTGGTGCGAGCGCGTCTTTATGCCCGAAAAAGACTTTGAGCAGACCATGCGTGAAAATAATATCCCGCTCTACGCTCTCGAAAGCCTAGACCCTATCCGCGATTTTGATTTCATAGGCTTCACGCTTCAATATGAGCTTTCGTATACCAACGTTCTCGCTATGTTAGATCTGGCGGGGCTGCCCGTGCTCGCGAAAGACCGTACCGACCTTGCCCCGATTGTTGTCGGCGGCGGGCCATGCGTTTGCAATCCCGAGCCTATGGCTGATTTCTTTGATATGTTCATTCTCGGCGAGGGCGAAGAGGTAAACGTAGAGCTGCTCGAGCTGTATGAAAAAATGAAGCCCTCCCACCCCACAAAGCTTGAATTTCTGCGCGAAGCCGCTAAGATAGAGGGCGTTTACGTTCCGCAGTTTTACGATGTTTCCTATAACGAGGACGGCACTGTCTGCGAGATAAAGCCGAATACCGATACCGCCCCCGCGCGCATCAAAAAGCGCGTTGTAAAAGACTTCGATAAGGTCTATTACCCCGATAGCTTCGTTGTGCCGTTTACTTCAATCGTGCATGACAGAGCGGTTGTAGAGGTACTGCGCGGCTGTATACGCGGCTGCCGTTTCTGTCAGGCGGGCTTTATCTATCGCCCGTTCCGCGAAAAGAATATCGACACAATCGAGAAAGAAACCAAGTGCCTTTGTGAGCAGACGGGTTACGAGCAGGTGTCGCTCTCTTCGCTTTCCACCAGCGATTACACGCAGATAGAAAAGCTGCTCTCCACTCTCGCGGATTATACCGATAAGGAGAATATAAATCTCTCGCTGCCCTCGCTGCGTATAGATAATTTCAGCGAAGAGCTGCTGGAAAAGATAGCTTCTGTTCGCAAGAGCGGTCTGACTTTCGCCCCCGAAGCGGGAACTCAGCGCCTGCGCGACGTTATAAACAAAAACATCACTGAGGACGAGATAATGCACACCTGCCGCATGGCTTTTGAAGCGGGCTACGGCACGGTAAAGCTCTACTTCATGCTCGGTCTGCCGGACGAAACCGACGACGACGTGCGCGGTATAGCCGAGCTTGCTCAGCGGGTGGTAAATCTGTATTACGACGTTCCGAAAGAACAGCGCGCAAGCTCGATACAAGTATCTCTCTCCACAGCGACTTTCGTGCCGAAGCCTTTTACGCCTTTTGAATTTGAGCCGCAGGCACTTCCCGA
>DBEZOM010000238.1:0-7266 GCA_048252855.1 Ruminococcus sp. | reverse complement strand
TTGATATTGTAGCCGGGGTCGATGCTGGTGCGAATCACCATGCCGACAGTTACATATGCCGAGCTTTCCTCTACCGTTTCGTACTTTATGTTCATCTCGCTGAGTATGTCGAGATACTGTTTCTTGGTATATCCCGCAAACTCGGGAACTGCCACGGTCTCAGGGCCTAAGCAGACTTTCAGCACGAGCTTGTTCTTTCTTGCGGGGTCGTATTCCGTACCTGCGGGAATGCTCTGCTCGGTGATTATTCCCTTGTCCTCTTCGTCAGAGTAGTAAGTTTTGGTGCGTATGGTGAAATCATCGCCAAGCTCGCGCTCTACGGTGTCGATACGCATACCTTTCAGCTCTGGCATAATAGCGCCAGTGCCGTATTCAGACTCTTCCTTAGACTCGTCCTGCGCAATGGTTACAGCCTGCGACTCGGCGATAAGTATCTCGCTGTCGTCATCGTCGGCAACGGTTATGACCGCTGAATTTTTGGTATCAGACGAATCGTCCTGCGGCGAGAAAACCTGATAAAGCAGCACCAGACCCACTATAAGGAAAATACCGAGCAACACGAAGCCCGCAACAGCCACCGCCGTAGACGTTTTGCGCTTCTTTTCAGCCTCTTCCGCTTCCCTTTCCTGACGGCGCAGATCTTCCTGCGGTCTGCGCTGCGGCTTTATAACGGGTATAGTCTGGGTCGCGCCCTTGACGTGCGAGGAGGACTGCTGTACGTTCTCAAAAAGCTCGCTCACTAGGTCGGTAATGGTCTGTATTCTGTCCGCTCCCCTTACCGCCATAGCGTGCGAAAGCACGTTTGATACATGGCGCGGTATGTGCGGATTTATTCTCGAAGCGGGTATCATCGTATCGTTGTGCATACGGTTATTCGCATCGGGCGGTACATAGCCCGTGAGTATGCGGTAGATAACAGCCGCTATCGAGTAAACGTCTGTCCATGTGCCCTGCCACTCTAATGAGGTATACTGCTCGGGCGCTGTGTAACCCGAGTAAAATTCGGGCGAGAGCGCGCTGTTTGAGGTGCGTATAGAGCTTATTGAAAAGCCCGTAAGCTTTAGTCTGCCATCGGTAGTGACGATAATATTTTCGGGCGATATGCCGCGATGGATTATTCCCGCGTTGTGGATAATGCTGAGCGTAGTAAAAAGCGGTACGAAAAGCTTTTTCACCTGCTGCCACTGCAAATATCCGCGGTTCGACTGCAAAAACTTTTTCAGCGAAACGCCCTCTACATACTCGAGTATAACGTAGCAGGTATTGTTTTCGGAAAACATATCTTTAGCCGTGCATATGCTTGCCAGATTTCTCATGCGGGTGAGAGTGCGGTTCATATCCTGAAATTCCGACATATAGGTCTTGTACTTGGCAAGGCAGTCGGTATTTATGATTATGTTGTTGCTTCTCATTTCGCGCTCGCAGAGAGTATCGGGCATATATTCCCTAACCACCGCTTTGGTCTTTGCTACCATATCGTAGCATATATACGAAGCACCCTCGCCGTTGTACGAGAGCATTTTTCCTACTATATATCTGTCGTTAAGAACTGTATGCGGAGCGAGATAAGACTGTAAATGAGGAATATCGTCTGTATAGGTGCAGTAATGGCACACGCCGTCGCTGTCAAGCTCGTTCATGCAGCCCATACAAAGCTTTGCGCTAGGTTCCATCTTTATCCTCCTTAGTTTTTTTCGCAAAAGCGCCGCACAGCAAAAACGCACAGCACTCCAATCTTTATAATATCAATTTGGCGCAGTAAAGTCAACACTTTATCAAAAATTGTAGAAAAAGAGCAACAATTTGTATTATTTCTGTAATACAAAAAGCAAATATTAGAATTATCCCGAGCCGTCTGCGCAGGCGTTTTACATATTATCGGGATAAACAAGCTCGGTAGTCGAATACTTGAACTTGCCATCTTCGTTGAAAACTACGCGCAGTACAGCAGCCTGCTCGTCGCCGTTATCAAGCTCGTAATAATACTTGTAAGTATAAGTCACTCTGCCCGACTGCGAATAGCATATGCTGTAAGGGTCTATGTCGATATAATTCATGACCTTAGCCTGCTTAGCGTTTTCGTCAAAAGAATCCAGGTTTATAAGCTCTTTATGCTTCACGCCGCGAATGTCTTTATGCACTACGCTGAAATCGGTATAGGTGACATCGGTAACGAAATCAGCCGAGCTCATTTTTAGGAACACTGCCCATTTCGGGTACTTCACTCCCCAAACGTTGGTAGATTTATCGCTTTCGAGCACATAATCAAAAGCCACAGCGCTGTTCACGCCGCTGTATTTTGATTCGTCGAGAAAGTGCATATCCGTCTTGCTCTCGACGGTAGAAAGCCCGCTTCCGATATACTCTGCGGCGCTCTCGGCATACTTTTCGCCTTTAGAGCCTGCCAGCGAAACAGCCACCGCCGCGATAATAACGACGATAAGCACTCCGCAAATAATCAGCGCTGCTATTTTAAGCCCGCTTCCGCGCTTCTTTTTTTCAGCGTCGGTCGGGGGCGGCATAGGCGGCTTTTTTCTCATGAAAAATCCGCGCTTTACTTTCTCTCCGCTGTCGGCGGCTTTAGCACGCACCTTTTTAGGCTTCTTCTCGGGACGCTGCTTTATCTTCACCCCGCAGTAGGGGCATTCGTAATCATATTCTGAAACAGTTTTTCTGCATTTTGGGCATTCCATAATGTTAATACCTCCGCTGCGCTTTTAACTCTTTGCGCATTTTCGATATAATTATATCACACTATGCGCTATTTGTCAAATTCTGCTGTTGTATCAGAGCGAAAGCTGGTCGGGGTCGGGCAGGTCTTTCGCCAGACCGCCTGTCGCGGGGATAGATTTGCAGCGGTATTTTTTCAAAGCCTCTGCCGTTTCGGGCGTAAGTATCTGCGCTTTCTCTACTACCGCTTTTGCCTTTAGCGTCATTACCGAAACGCCTACCGTAGTCTTTGAGACCTTTGGCAGAAGAAGAGCGGTATCGAATATGACGGCGCGGTTATTTGAAGAGCGCAGCATCATCTCTTTATTATCGTCTATGAAGATTGCCGCTACTATCTTGTCTTTCAGACTGAATGCGCCGGTCAGCTTTTTGCGGTTGGTCTTTGTTTCATAAGCGTTCAGCGGAACTTTAGCTACCTTGCCGTTTTCGTAGACGAAAAGCATATAGCCGCTGTAATCTACGGTATTTACCATAGTTACTATCTCCTCGCCCTCGTCAAAAGAAAGCTTAGCGGGGATATAGTCGCCCATAGCGCTGGCTTTAGTTTCGGTAAATGCGCTTACCTTAGTCTTATAGCAATTGGCGGAAGTGGTGAAGAAAAGCAGCTCGGAGCGGTTGTTTACCTCTATCTGCTGTGAGATAAAGTCGCCCTCTTTTACTTTCTGCTCGCTCGCCATACGCAGCGAATTTGGAAGTATCTTCTTGAAATAGCCGCTGTCTGAAAGGAAAACCGTGCAGCCAAAATCGGGTATATCGTCCTCTACGTCCGCTTCCACGATGTCGGTCTTATAGTAGAAGCCCGTTCTGCGGGGCTGACCGTATTTCTTGATGACGTTTTTCAGTTCGGAAGCTATTATAGACTTTATCTTCTTTTCGCTGTTAGCAGTTTCTTTAAGGTCGGCTATCTCGCTTTTCAGCTCTTCTATATCCTTAGTGCGCTTTAAGATATACTCGCGATTCAGATGGCGCAGTTTTATCTCGGCAACGTATTCTGCCTGAATTTCGTCTATCGAGAAGCCTACCATTAGGTTGGGCACTACGTCGCTTTCCTCTTCCGTTTCGCGTACTATGCGTACAGCTTTGTCTATATCGAGCAGTATCTTTTCCAAACCCTCTAGCAGGTGGAGCTTTTCGCTTTTCTTGTTGAGGTCGAAAACAGTTCTGCGGCGCACGCACTCGGTACGGAACTTTATCCACTCATTCAGTATCTCGTAAACGCCCATTACCTTCGGGTAGCCGTGCACGAGTATATTGAAGTTGCAGGAATAGGTATCCTCCAGCGGGGTCATGCGGTAGAGTTTCTGCATGGTCTTATCGGGGTCTGTTCCCTTTTTGAGGTCTATCGTGATGGTAAGACCATCGAGGTCGGTATCATCGCGGACGTAAGAAACTTCGCGCAGCTTGCCCGCCTTTACCTGCGCGATTATCTTTTCTATTATAGCCTCTACCGTAGTGGTAGCGGGTATCTGCTTTACTATAAGGCTGTTCGACTTTTTATCGTACTCATAGGGCGCGCGAAGCTTTATAGAGCCTCTGCCCGTGCGGTAGACCTGCTCCAGAGTTTCTTCATCGTAAAGCATAAGCGCTCCGCCCGAGAAGTCGGGGCCTTTAAGGGTATCGAGAGCGTTATGCTCGGGATTTTTCATAAGCGCTATTGTAGTTTCGCATATCTCGGCGAGGTTGAAAGAGCAGACCGACGACGCCATAGATACGCCTATACCTACGTTCGCATTTACCAGTATAGACGGGAAAGTTGCGGGGAGCAGAGTAGGCTCTAACATCTCGTTATCGTAGTTCGGCACAAAATCTACCGTGTCTTTATCAATATCAGAAAAAAGCTCGGCGCAGATGGGCGCAAGCTTAGCTTCGGTATAACGTGAAGCCGCGCAGGACATATCGCGCGAATAGGCTTTACCGAAGTTGCCCTTTGAATCAACATAGGGGTGGAGCAGCGTTTCATTTCCGCGGGCAAGGCGCACCATCGTATCATAAATAGCCGCGTCGCCGTGAGGGTTGAGCTTCATCGTCTGACCTACTATATTAGCCGACTTTGTACGCGAGCCTGTTAGCAGACCCATTTTGTACATAGTATACAGCAGTTTGCGGTGAGAGGGCTTGAAGCCGTCGATCTCGGGGAAAGCGCGCGAAACTATAACGCTCATGGCGTAGGGCATATAGTTTTTCTCAAGCGTATCGGTTATCTTTTCCTCTACGACCGTGCCTGCGCCTGCTATATATGCGTCGGGTATCTTTCTTATCTTTTTATTTTCCTGCGGCTTTGATCTCTTAGCCATTTTGTCAAATACACTTCCTTTAAAATTAACCTGTTATAAGCTTTACAGCGGCGGCGGCAGTAATCAGCAGCACCGTAAGCACATACGAAACTATCATTTTATTTCTATATTTCACCAGCATAGCTTTAGGGTCTTTATCGCCCGCGGTATCGGAAAAGCAGCGGAATATCGCTACGGTAAGGTACACCGAGTAGATAAGGCCTATCGCCGCCAGTATCAGCAGAATATATACAGCCATATTTTTTCACGCTCCTTATGAAATATCAGCCATATCTAGGTAATCATGGCCGTACTGCGAGATATGCTCTTTTCTGCCCTGAAGATTATCGCCCAGCAGCATATCAAAAACGTAAGCGGTCTGCTCAATATCGGTAGGATTTACCTTGATAAGGCGGCGGGTAGAGGGATTCATGGTGGTAAGGCTCATCATATCCGGCTCGTTTTCGCCTAGTCCTTTTGAACGCTGAAGGGTATATTTATTATCCCCTATCATTTTGAGTATCTCGGTCTTTTCGTTTTCGTCGTAAGCAAAGTAAGTCTTTTCCTTGCCCTTTTCCTTAGCCGTGATCTCAAAAAGCGGAGATTCGGCTATATAGACGTAGCCCTCGTTGATAAGAGTAGGGGTGAGTCGGTAAAGCATGGTAAGGACTAGAGTGCGAATCTGGAAGCCGTCGTAATCGGCATCGGTACAGATGATTATTTTATTCCAGCGCAGACCGTTTATATTGAAATTCGAGATCTCTTTATTCGACTTCGAGCTTACCTCTACGCCGCAGCCGAGAACTTTTATCAGGTCGGTGATTATCTCGTTCTTAAAGATCTTAGCGTAATCGGCTTTAAGGCAATTGAGTATCTTACCGCGGATAGGTATAACGGCCTGGAACTCAGAGTCGCGCGCCTGCTTTACCGAACCGAGCGCCGAGTCGCCCTCCACTATATACAGCTCGCGGATACTTACGTCCTTAGAGCGGCAGTCGTTGAACTTCTGCACCTGATTTGAGAGGTCGATATTGGCAGTAAGGGTCTTTTTAAGATTTAGGCGGGAGACCTCAGCCTTTTCGCGGCTGCGCTTATTTATAAGCACCTGTTCGCATATCTTAGCGGCTTCGTCTGGCTTTTCCATAAAATATATCTCGAGCTGCTGCTTTAGGAACTCATTCATGCAGTCTTTGATGAACTTATTGGTGATAGCCTTTTTGGTCTGGTTAGCGTAAGAAGTAACGGTAGAGAATGAGCTGGAAACAAGCACCAAACATTCTTCTACGTCTGCAAAGCTTATCGGCTTTTCGTTTTTGTTATATTTATTATTTGATTTTAGATAATTGTTTATCGAATAGGTGAAAGCAAGCTTTACAGCCTCTTCGGGCGAGCCGCCGTGCTCCAAAAAGCTGGAGTTATGGAAATACTCGGTAAGCTTCACGAGATTGGAGAATGTGAAAGCTACCGAAAGCTTTACCTTGTAATCTTCCTTATCGGCGCGGTCGCGGCCTATACGTTCGCCCGAGAAAAACTGCACGGAGGTAAGTGCTTTATCTTCGGAGATCTCGACGACGTAATCGGATATGCCGTTTACATAGAGAAAACTCTGCTCAGCAAAATCGCCATCGGACTGCTGAACGCGGAAGATGAACTCTACGTTAGGGTTTACTACCGCCTGCTTTTTCAGCATATCTACAAAAAACTCATTTTCTATCTTAGTTTCGGTAAAAACGTCGAGGTCGGGCTTCCAGCGCTGGATAGTGCCTGTACGCTTGCCCTTATACGGCTTTTTCTTCAAGCCGCCGATGTTCTCGCCCTTTTCAAAATGAAGCTGATACTCAAAACCGTCGCGGTAAACGGTAACGTCCATATATTCGCTGGCGTACTGAGTAGCGCAAGCGCCAAGACCGTTCAGACCGAGCGAGAACTCATAATTATCGCCGCTGTTATTATTATACTTACCGCCCGCGTAAAGCTCGCAGTAAACAAGCTCCCAGTTATAGCGCTGCTGAGCCTGATTAAAATCTACGGGACAGCCTCTTCCGAAGTCCTCTACCTGATAGCTGTTGTCATTGAATTTCGTTAAGATGATCTTATTGCCGTTGCCGTCGCGCGCCTCGTCTATCGAGTTTGAAAGTATCTCAAAGACCGAGTGTTTGCAGCCCTCAAGCCCGTCAGAGCCGAAGATAACGGCGGGGCGCTTTCTTACTCTGTCAGCGCCCTCAAGCAGCTCTATCGACTCGTTATTATATTCTTTCTTGCC
>DBEZOM010000237.1:0-10308 GCA_048252855.1 Ruminococcus sp. | reverse complement strand
CAAATTATTAAACTTGGTCATTTGCATCTCAGCAAAGGGGATATATAAACGAAAATTTATCAGTTGCTCTCACTTTTCTCCACCACATACCGCGTGTGCGGCATATCAACCCCGCGGTAGTGCTTCACGGCGCTGTCGATGGGGCGCATACCGTTGCGCAGAGCAACCCGCTGAGAGGGGGCGTTCGTGTCGCGAATTATCGAGCAAACTTCCCGCGCGCCAAGCACCTCAAAAGCGTAGTTTTTGCAGGCGATCGCTGCCTCGGTCGCGTAGCCCTTGTGCCAGTACCGCCGCTGAAACAGGTAGCCGACCTCCAGCACTTCCCCGCCGCACCAAGGCTGCATCGTCAGCCCGCACTGCCCTATCATCTCGCCGCTTTCTTTCAGCACCGCCGCCCACAGCCCGAAACCGTATTTCGCGTACCGCGCCAATTGATTATCCAGCCAAGCCTGCGTGCCCGCCGCGTCGAACGCGCCGTTGTAAGCGTACATCGTCTGCTCGTCCTGCAATATCAGCGCAAGCGCGGCGAGGTCGCTCTGCCCCATCTCGCGCAGGATAAGCCTTTCAGTTTCCAATATTTTCTTCATGTGACCTCCTTTTCAAACACAAAAGCCGACGGACATTCCGCAAATTCACGGCGCTCCCCGTCGGCTAAACCATTGACATTTTGTGCAGTTTAGAAGAACTTTGCTACGTCCTCCAACGCTCTTCTTTTAGGTCTTATCGGCTGCTCGGCAGGCGCGCCGACGGCTATTACCGAGACGACAGTTTCGCTCTCGGGAATGTTCAGCAGACCGCGAATTTTCTCACCGTCACGAATGCCCATTATCAGTGTGCCCAGCCCCAGCTCCGCTGCTTTCAGCACAAGTATCTCGTTGTTCAGACCCAGATCGTAAAAGCCCCAGCCGTTGCCGACCTCGTTGTCGGGGTTGCCCTCTTTGTCAAAACCCGCGCGCGTGTGAACGAACGTAGTCACGATAAGCACGGCATTTTCAGAGCGTTCAAAGTTGAACCCCGGCAGGCACTCCTCGCGCAGCTTGTTGCAGATGTCCTCGCTCATCAGGCAGTAAAAGCGCGCCGTCTGTGAATTTTTCCACGAGGGCGCTTCCTGCGCCGCGGCAATCAGCTCGCCGATCTGCTCCCTTGTCGGTCTGCCCTCGGCAGCGTATTTTCTCACGCTTCTTCTGCTTTCTATCAGCTTTTGAAATTCCATTTTTAAGCACTCCTTTGTTGTTTATATATCCGACCGCCGCATATCTTCGTCGGTCTGTACCATTGACATTTTGTGCACACTCCGCTCGCTGTAAACATCTATACGCTGGTGAAAAATGCGCTGCGGGCCAAGGTTCGCAGAAACGTAAAACGTCTTTGGCACAATGCCCTCGCCCATGGTAAACGGCCCGCAAAAGTAGCGGTTTGCCGCCCCGTAGCAGACCGCCGCCGCCACGACCTCGTCGCATTTCAGCTTGAAGCCCGCGATGCATGGCGGCAGATACATGATATTTTCGGGCGAATTCGGGTCGCCGCCATAGCGCGCGGGAAGCTGCTCAACCGCCACAAGCCCCGCCGCCAGCGCCTTTTCGGGCGTGTCGATCTCGTCAGGGTCGATGCCGCTAAGCTGTTTTATCGTGCGATATTTCAGATCAGCCCGCCGCGCCCACGGCGACATTTCCGGATCATCAAGCTCAGAAAAGTAAATTATTTCACCGCCGCGAACCGCCACACGCTTATCTTCGCCCTCGATGACGTAAGCCGTTTCATCCCCGTAGGGCGTGTAAATGCAGAGATTTCGCGGCTTCGGAGGTTCGCCAAAGACCGCCGTATCCGCCGCCAGCCGCGCCAGTTTTTCCGAATTGCAGATCTCATCCACGCAGCGCTTCACATATTCCGCCGAAACGCCCTCGCGGGCAAAGATCGCGACGTTCGCATCAAATGCTCGCCAGTAAAAATTCGGCATAGGCTCAAATTCATTCCAAAGGCAGATCATCTCCGCCTCCTTTTTGTACTCGTCAAATTCGCTGTCGAGCTGCTTTTTCAGACGTTCGTAGCGCGCCCACGAAAATTCGCTGCAAAAGATCGGCTCGCCGTGCAGGTCAGCGTCGGTGAAAAAGTCGCTGAACCAGCCGCGGCTTTCGTAGCCCTGCGAGTTGTTTGAAATGCGGCAATCGTAATAAAACGCGGCAAAATCAAGCATTTCGTCGTTCAGATCGGCGGCGTTAAGCTGTTTGTTCGGCTGTTTAAGCAGCAGTTCAACTGGGTCGGCGGCGCGGTTTTTGACATTTTCTACAAGTTCACCGTTGCCCTCGTCGACCATAAAATGCTCGCTGTAACCGCCTTTTTCAGCCAGCCATGCCATAAAATAGACGATCGGCATAGCGGCAAAACGCATTATCTGCGAATGCTGACCCTCGCGCGGCTTGCGGTCGGGCGAGATGCCGTTCAGCTTGAAATATTCGCGCTCTGCCATCGGGAAATAGTCCGCCGCGCTGTCGCCGACGAAGCCACAGCCCACCGTGCCGCCCGAAAAGGCGCTTTTCATGTTGTTTTTCCACCTAAAAAGCATTACGCCGCCCAGCAGTATCGCCGCGCCGATAGCCCAAAAGCAAACCGCCGCCTGCGGGATTTTCCAGATAATGTACAGTGTGCCGAACGCCATGCAGAAAACGCCCAGCTTCATCAAAAATCCTGCTGAAACCGCCGAGCGTTTGCCCTTGTCGCACCGGCTTAAGATCGTGATGTCCATCGCCGCGATGATGAACGCATGAAGGGTTATCACCACGACTGCGCCAATATCCTCCATTCCGAACCTTTTTTGCCTAAAACACATCTTCAGCAGCGCCCCCGCGAGCAGCATATACGCGCCGTCGAGCATTAGGCACAGCGCCTGTATCACCGTCTGATAAGTGCGGCGCTTGGTTTTCGCCATTTTGTCGCCCCCCTATACCTTTATAATATATATGCTTATTATAATACGTCGGCGGTAAATTGTCAATAGTTCTCGGCATATCGTACAGATTTTGCGCTTGATTTTCGTGCAGATTGCCCTCTTGACTTGTAGCACGCTCCAAGTTGTATAATATATTCAGAGAATAAATTAAGGAGGTAATTTCAGATGAAATACCAGGAGAGGAAAGATTTTGAAGATGTAAATATGTTCGGTACGGGCGAGCCAAACACCGCTTACGCCAAATTTTTCGTGGGCGATTCGTTTCTCAACCCGCTGACCGACCCCAAGGGCGCGCTTTTCGCGGCGAACGTTACGTTTGAGCCGGGCTGCCGCAACAATTGGCATATCCACCATTCTGACAAGGGCGGCGGACAGCTTCTGCTCTGCACGGCGGGCGAGGGCTGGTATCAGGAAGAGGGCAAGGCTGCGGTTAGCCTTACGCCCGGCAGTGTGGTAATGATACCTGCAAATGTTAAGCATTGGCACGGTGCGAAGTCTGACAGTTGGTTCAGCCACATTGCGGTGGAAGTTCCGGGCGAGAATTGCAGCAACGAATGGTGCGAGCCTGTATCTGACGAAGATTACAACAATTTGAAATAATTGTAGGAGGTAACAGCAATGAGCAAAGCGATAGTTACATATTTTTCCGCAAGCGGAGTTACGGCTAAGGCGGCGAAGCAGCTTGCCGAAGCGCTGGGCTGCGGCGTTTACGAGATCGCGCCGAAAGTGCCCTACACCAGCGAGGATCTCAACTGGATGAATTCCAAATCGCGCTCCAGTTTGGAGATGAAGGGCGGCGCGGATTACCCCGAGCTTGCCGACACAGCGGCGGACTTTTCCGCATACGACACCGTTTTCGTGGGCTTCCCAATTTGGTGGTACGTTGCGCCGACGATAATCAATCATTTTCTGGAAACTTATGATTTTTCGGGCAAGAAGATAATACTTTTCGCGACCTCGGGCGGCAGCGGATTTGGCAAGACCGTCGCCGCGCTGAAAAAGAGCGCTCCCGCCGCCGAAATTGTCGAGGGCAAGCTGCTCAACGGCATGAGCGCCGCCGAGATAAAGGCTTGGGCGGATAGTTTTGGCGTTTAAAACAGGGTGAAAACACTGCAAAATATAGCATTTAGCCGCTGAGGGTATCAGCGGCTTTTTTGTAGAAAATGTATGAGTAAAGTTGTGCATTGTTACAAATTTATGGTTCAATTTATAAAATATTATTGACAAAGCTTTATGTTCGTGTTATAATCAAATATAGTATCAGAGGAAAATTATTCAATACTTTCCCTGCTACATACAAAAAAGGCATGGGGTATCTCGAGTGTCATTTATATGCCTAATATTTTAGAGGAGGGATTTCATTATGAGATCTATTAAAAGAAAAATCGCCGCCTTCGGTGCAGCCGCTGTTATGCTCGCCGCAGGCACAACCATGAGCGCCAGCGCGATAACTAAAGATTATTCGGTGGAAAAATCCAACGACTATCTGAGGTCTATCCAGACAACTAGTTACGATCCGGATACCAAAGAGGCAAGCGCGAAAAACCTTACTATCTGCCGCAAGGACAATTATACAGCAATTTATTCTTGTGCAGAAATTCGCACATCAAACGGAGGAACTTTGAATAACTCAACAGATTTCAAACCCGCTGCTGACACAGGAACAATTTGTGTTGCAAAAGCCACTTACAAACAAAGTGATAAATATGTATACGCGTACTATCGCTCCTTTGTTAGAGATGAAGATGGAAACAATCGCGGTGAACTGAAAGTCACAAGAAGATACTCATTCTAATTTAGAACAATAACGCTTGCGTACACCATGCCTGATGTGCGTAAGTGTTATTTTTAGTCCAAAAGGAGTCGAACTAATGGTTATAAAATTACTTCGCAATTTATTTAGACAAAATAAGTTGCTTGTTATATTTATGGTTTTTACTTCTATGTTAACTGCACTTATTGGCTGTTTTATATATGGTGTCTACGAAAATTATAGAATAACTTTAATGGTAGGAGAATATAAAGACACATCTATTGAAATTCAAGCAAATGACTGGAGTGGCTGGATGACTTCCCGTACAGACCTGCTGACATATGATACCAGTAAAGATGACCTTAATCAGCTTTTTCGTTACAATAACTTCAGCACCCTTACTAAAGGCGATATAATGAAAGTATTAGAACAAATTCCCGAAGATATGTATGATGATATTGACCACATACGATGTGATGCTACATTAGAAAATGATTTGATGGGGCTTTCTCCATTCGATTTCTATTTTGAACCAACAAAAGATGGATTTGTAAATACTCATATTAACGGTTTATCATATGGAATATCAAATGAAGAGTATAATAATGGCGACAGACATATCATACTTACGGAAGATTTTTTTAACGAAAATATTGATATTTCTATAGGAACTATGTCTTATAATGGAGATTCAGCAAGAACCCTCAAAGGCTTAGGAGATACCGTAAAAATTGCAGGAGTAGATTTTAAAGTAAGTCAGATAATTCCAGACGGAAAAATTGATAGTTGGTACGAAATCCCCTTTACTGCACTTTCAGATGATACGTTAATGAATGCGGAAGTATACATCAACTTCAAAAGCCCCGTAACATATTCGCAGTACACCACCATAAAAAATATAGTAGACGGCAGTATTTCTCAAGACGCACACGTTGCCGATATGAACCTTTCCGCCGCCTCAGATCTGGCGTATTACAAGACCATAATTTACATAACCGCCGCGGTAGCGCTGCTTTTCGCAGTAAATCTCGCGGTACTGCATAAGTACGTTATCGAGTGCAATAAGCGCAGGATAACGGTCTTCCGCGTTTGCGGTGCCTGCCGCGGCAGGTGCGTTTCGCTCTTCCTGGGCGAAGCACTCGCGGTGATCTCGCCCGTTTTCGCCCTTTCGCTTTTTGCTTTCCATAAATTGCTGTACCAGCGCATGGTACAAATTTTCCCAAACGCTATCAATTGCCTTAACATTCAGCGCTACGCCGCTATTTTCGTGGCTTACACGCTTGTTTCGGCGGCGGTGCTCTTCTTTATGCTGCTGAAAAATATCAGCGCAAAGCTCAATTTCACCCAGTCGCGCAGCTCTTCGCTAAAGCTCGGCAAAAAGGCGGGACTTATGAATTTGCTGATAGCCCTGCAGCTGGCCGTAGTTTTCGCGCTTGTGATAATAATGATGTCGGCTATAAAAGACCGCACTGTTTACTATTCGCAGTTTAAAGAGCCGCTCTCGAAAAACGGCGTGATAGTTATATCCGAAGCAGACAACCCCAATATGAAGTATAAGGAAGACATACTGAAAAATCTCGATAAAGCTACCGACGTTACCGGCGGCAAAGCAAACATGATAGGCGTTCACAAAAAGTCCGGCGACCAATGGACGTATATGTCTTACTTCCCCGATGATAAGATGAAAGAGCTTCCCCCCTACCTCAAAGAGGGCAGCCTTCCCGACCCCAAAAGCAAGATACCGCAGGCACTGGTAAGCGATAATTACGGCTATAAGGTCGGCGATAAATTAAAGATCACCGACTGGGATGGCGTAGATTTCGAGATGGAGATATGCGGTATTCTGGAGAACAACCAGCGTCTTTACGGCACGGGCGGATATAATGTATATTATAATTACTATGACGATTACCGCGATTTCTATTATATGTACAACGAGCAGGGCCGCGGAGAGGAATTTTTCGTAACTACCGAGGGTCAGATGGCAAAGGTCGGCTCAAAGGGCAGCTACGCTTTCAACAGCAAGCTGATAATAAATTACCCCGAGGGCGCTTACACCATCAAAGAGATAGAGGACTTAGCCCCCGAAGTAGGCTTCCAGATCTACGGCTACACGAACAAATACTACAACGCCAGCGAAAGCTTCGTCCACAAAGAGCTTTACACCCTCTCGCCCATCGCGATAAGCATACTGATAATCACCCTCTTCACCGCCGTTATCACCACTATGATAACCACCCTCCGCAATCTGCGCAATTACGCGATACTGTATCTCTGCGGGGCAACATGGCGGCGCTGCTCGGTGCTCAATTTCCTAAACTACCTCTCGATAGTAGGCGTCACGATAGTAGCCGACGCGATATTCTTCATCGCGGGCAAAAACACGATCTTGAAAGGCACGGTAATAAAAGTCGGCTGGGACAACATAGGCGTATGCGCGATAATACTCGTGCTCTTCCTGCTGCTCTCGCTGATAGTACCGCTGCTGGTAGTAAGAAACAAGCAGCCGCGCGACGTGCTGAAAACCGAATTCAGAAACTGAGAGGAGAATGAGAAATGATAAAGCTGAACAACATTGTAAAGATATATAATCCGAAAAAAGCCAACGAATTTGAAGCGCTCCACGGCGTTTCCTGCGAGATAGCCGACGGCGAAATGATAGCGATAATCGGAAAATCAGGCGCGGGCAAATCTACCCTGCTGCACATTTTAGCCTGCATAGATAATTACCAAAGCGGCGAATACATCATAGACGATACGCTGGTAAAAGACCTTTCCGAGCGCAAATATGCGCGTATCCGCAACGAAAAGATCGGCATGGTGATGCAGGATTTCGCGCTGGTAGAAGACTTCACCGCGCTGGAAAACGTGCTGATACCGCTGAATTTCTCAAAGAAAAAGGTGAAGGGCAAGAAAGAAAAAGCCCTAGCTGCGCTGAGGTCGGTAGGCATGGAAGAGTACGCTAAAAAGCCTTGCAACAAGCTTTCGGGCGGTCAGAAACAGCGCGTTGCCATCGCCCGTGCGATAGTAAACGAGCCGAGCATGATCCTCGCCGACGAGCCGACGGGCGCGCTCGACACAAAAACATCTGCCGAAGTAATGGCGCTTTTCAAATCGCTCAACGAGCAGGGCAGAACGGTGATAATAGTTACCCACGACCCCAAAGTCGCCGAAAAGTGCGACCGAATAATCGAGATCTCAGACGGAATGATAGTCAGTGCGTGATTTAATTTTTGCGCACCTCCCTCCTCACCCCTCTTGACTTTTTACAAATAATATGATACAATATAGAAAAATGAAATCAAAAGGGAGCGCAAAAAAAATGCTTAAAGAGCAAAGAAATCCGCTGTTTCTCATTACGATGTACATAACGATGTTCGCGGGCACATACGTCGTCCTGCTGGGAATACTGGCGTATATGCGGTTCGGGCTGGATACTAAAATGAGCAATGCTTTTTTCTTCAAATTGCCACTTTATATTGACATCGGAACTACGGCGGTCATATTTGTCATCAGACTATACCTATACTGGATAGTACCGTTTTTCAAATTCATAAAAAAGTCCCTAACGGGCAAATAAGGCAAACGTGATACCCATAATATAGAAAAAAGCTTTGCGGTCAGGCGATTTTCCGCAGAGCTTTTTTCATTTTATTGCACATTTCGTGTTGATTTTTTTAATATAGTATGATATAATTATACTGTGATATGTGAATATGATATACTGTAAATATGAACTAAAAGTGTAAATACGATTACCATTGTATTTCGAAAGGAGAAAATTATGCCACATTCATCAGGCGGCGGCTCGCACGGAGGAGGCTCTCACGGCGGTTCGCACCATTCAAGCGGCTCGCGCGGCGGCGGATCTTCGCGCAGGGTACGCAGTTCATACTTCCCAGGCGCACGCAGATTTTGCTATTACAGCCATAATCGGCCGGTATACGTCTACGCCGACCACGACATTACTCAGACTTTTTCGCCCGCAAATCTGATAATGATACTCTTTTATATCCCGTTTTTCATCGGGATATTCGCGATGTTCGGCAGCGCGGTACACCACCCGAAAAAGCTGGCAAGCAACTACGACACGAGCATTGTGATCCAAGACGAGTTGGGCGTTATCGACAACAGAGCGATGCTTCAAGAAACGCTCGGGCAATTTTACCAAAAAACAGGCGTTACGCCCGCCGTTGTCACAGTTACGAACGACGAGTGGCTGGGCAAATATGACGATCTGGAAAACTATGCATACGATAAATACGTCAACCTCTTTGCCGATGAAAAGCACTGGCTGATAGTCTACTCCCAGCCCGCTGGCACGGCCGCCATCAACAGATCGGACGATTTCGTGGACTGGTACTGGGAGGGTATGCAGGGCGACGACACCGACGACATCATCACCGATAAAAAGGCGAACGCTTTTACCGATAATCTGCACAAATACCTCACCGCGAGCAGCCGATACAGCGTCGGCATGGCGATCAACACGGCTTTCAACGACATCACCCCGACCATCATGGACACTGAGATAATTTGGGGCGAGATCTTCATGGGACTGGGAATGTTTGCATTTATTGCCTTGCATATGTGCATGATGCTGGGGCTGACGCCGAAAGCGCGCAAGTACCGCAAGGCGACCGAGATACCCCAGACCGCGAAGGAGGACACCTGCGAATACTGCGGCGGCGTGTACGTCATCGGCACTTGCATAAAATGCCCGCACTGCGGCGCACCGATAAAGCCGCACGAATTCACACCCCCGCCGAACGGCATGGGCGGCATGAACGGAATGAACGGTATGAACGGTATGAATGCAAACGGCATGAACGGCGCGGGTTTTGATTTCAGCGACTCCTCAAAATACACGAACCAAAATCAAAACGGCGGAAAATTCAGCTAAAAAATGGGACAGACTTGCGGGTCTGTCCCTTGTTTTTACCAGTAAAGTATCTCAGAAATAGTAGCGAAATCGTCGCTGCCGAGGTTGTAATACTGATCGTTTATCTTAATGTTGCTTGCCGTGCCGGGTTTGAGGTACACGCTGTACTCCGCGCCGTCGATGGTCATGGTGAAATTCGGGTGAACGCCGCCCTTGTAAAACTCAAAAGTCTCGGGGTCGATCGTTTCGCCGCCGTCTACCGTCGCTTTCACGATTTCCGCCACCGTCTGAATGTCTGCGTCGTCATTCACATAGTGCACGCAAGGCGGCAGGTCGGGATTTTTACAGCCGCCCTCATCGACCTCTAGCGCGTTTTCGTTTGTCTTTTCGGTGCTCATGTGCGGGTTGTCAGAGGTTTCCACTTCGGCGGTGCTTTCGTCCGCGGCGCTTTCCGCGCTGTCTGCGGATTCTGAACTGTCCGCTTCCTCTAAACTATCTGCCGATTCCGAACTTTCGTCAACCGCGTTCTCTTCGGCTTCGGAACTGTCAGCCGCGCTCTCCGCCTCCGAGGAGTCCGCCTGCGCTTCCTCACTGTTCTCGTCCGAAACGACCGAACTATCAGCGGCGAGCTGGTCGGCGGATTCTTCCACGCTTCCGCAGGCTGTCAGCGCGAGGGCTGTTGCGGCTAGAAATGCTAATATCTGTATTTTAGTCATGATGTTGTCC
>DBEZOM010000236.1:0-4281 GCA_048252855.1 Ruminococcus sp. | reverse complement strand
CCTTTCTGCTTGGCCATCACCATAATCAAACATCGCGTTCATAAGAGGCGCTTTTTTTGCCACTTTTGCTTCCTCACAAACTGAAAGGTCAATACTGTTGTTATTACCGTAAATGGTAGCAAATGTAACCGTAAGAGGAGTATCATCAGGATAATAAACATAACTTCCATATCTTTTATCCATGTATTCTGTATGCAAACTAACTTTGTGAGCCTCTATTATAGATTCTGAATCGCCAAACTCGTCGATACCCCTCAGCGATTCTATTTTCAGCATAAGACCCTGATAACTGCAGCCCGCCTTTACCTTATTTCCATTAAGATCATAGCCGATAAGACCGCCGTCGAGCACCATAATATTGGGTTTTTGATAATCGTATGCGCCCGAGATAAAATCGTTATACACTTGTCTTTTGGCCGCTTCCTTATCCGACGCGCTCTCATAATCCGTAGTGCTTATAGAAAAGTTATTATATCCGACTAATATATTCTTGAAATACTCATTACTGGTAATGCCAAATCCGCATTGGCTGATTTCGTCCATAAAAAAGTCATGGTAATCTACTTCAAAATCATCGCCGACGTATTCCTTTATCTCGCCGATAGTCATATCGCTAAGCTCGATACCCGAAAGCGCCTTTTTCTTAACTTTTTTCTCGCCCTGCGAGGAGCTTTCCGCCTTACTAGAAGAACTCTCCGCCGCAGGCGCAGTAGTAGCCGCCGTTGTCGCCGCCGTAGTAACCGTAGTTTCCGCCGCCGAACTATCCTCCGCGACGATAACGCTTGAGCTATCCGCAACCGCAATTCCATCCGCCTTTAGCGGGCGCGACGAAGAGCTGTCCGTCTGTATCTTATTGCCGCCGAAAATGACCTTTGCGCAAAGCACAGCCATCAGCACGAGCATAACGCAGCAAACCGCGCACACTGCGACGATCATCTTCTTGCCGCTTTTCTTAGCGGCGGGGGCAGGCATCGGCATCGGCTGGGGTTCGGTGAAATTTTCGGGGTATGCGTTGTTGTAATCGTCCGCATAATTATCCGCATAATCGTTGTAATCGTTGTTATCATAAGCGTTATCGTCTGCATAGACCGTCTGAAACGGGTCAGCGGCGGGAGTTATCTCTACGTTTTCGCCGCAATATTCGCAGAATACGCTGTCGTCATCTATTTGTTTTCCGCATTTTGGACAGAACATTTTTTTGCCTCCTTAATAATTCTCGTTGGTCTGCTCGGTATCGCCGTAGGTCAGCTTGTCTTTCGCGATGTGAAGCTCCTCCTGAAAGCGCACCACGTCGCTCATCGAGTACCAGTTTAGGTTAAAAGCTATCGAGCCGCCGCTGTAATTGATGCTGATGTAGTCGCGAACGTGCTTTTTCAGCAGGAAAACGTCTATCAGCGTCAAGCCCAGCCCTATAAAAAACGCAGGCACAAAGTCATTATCGTCGAACGAAGCGATGAGAAAAATGCCCGTTCCTATTGCAAATATTACTAGCAATATTATGTAGATAAGCTTGTTTCCGTAAATTATCTCAGTGCCCGTGACATCGTGCAGGTCTACCACCGCCGAGCGTTTTGTGCAAAATGTGCCGCGTCTGCCGCCGGAAAAATTGTAGCAAGTGCCCTTGAAATACACCCGCTTGTTGCTCACGATAGCGCTGCCCTTTCTCAGCCCCTTGCCTGCTGCAAAGCTTTGCAGATAGTTGTTGCCCAGTTTCGCGACAAATTCTTCGTCGCTGCTGATGAAGCCGTAGTTCGTCTTTTTGCCGCCGTGGTCGATCTCGCGCGGTTTGTCCATGTTTTCTGCTTTGTCCGGAACATACGCCGTTTCGGTCTTGCGCTGGTCGTCGCTTCTTATCGCGCCCATGGAGTAATCTGCCAACGCCGCAAGCCCCGTAGGAGCGCTCTTTTCCTCAGCCGCAGACATTTCCGCGCCGCACTTGTGGCAAAATCTGCTGCCGTCTTTGACCATACTTCCGCATTTTTTACAATACATCTTTTCATTTCCCCTTTAATATGATGCGATTTTCAGAGCCCGAAAAAAGCCCCTCATAAATAAGACGTTTTAAAACGCATTTGGTTGCAACTTTTTTTAAAAAATTTTCGATTTTTTTTCGTTTTCCGAATTTTATGCAAAAAAACAACGGTCAACTGCCAAAAACAGTCAACCGTTGTTGTGAAATTGCTAAATTATGTTTATCAGTTTATCTGTTCAACAGTTCATCAATTCATCAGTTTATCAGAACTCTATCTTTCCGTAAAGTCCCGAACCGAGGTCGAGGTCGTCCTCCGGCTTCGGCTTCTTGTAATCTTTCTCAAAGCTGGTGGTGATGTCGTAGTGCGGCTTTGATCTCGGGCGCTTGCCGCCTCTTCTGCCGCCGTTGCCCTTGCCGCCCTTGTATCCGCCGCGGTAAGGCTTCTTTTCGGTAGAGCTGATAATTACCTTTCTGTATGGCTCTTCGCCTACCGATCTTGAGGTAACGCCCTCTATCTCAGATACCGCCGCGTGGATTATGCGTCTTTCATACGGGTTCATAGGCTCTAAAGCGCTCGTTCTGCCCGTCTTTTTTACGCCCGCGGCTATCTTTGCGGCAAGCTTCTCAAGCTGCTCGCGTCTGCGGTCACGGAAACCGTTGCAGTCGGTGGTTATGCGGAAATACTCTCTGTCGATCTTGTTGCATACCAGCGAGGAAAGGTACTGCAGCGCGTCTAGCAGCTCGCCCTTTTTGCCGATAAGCTCTTCAAATCCGTCGCCGCCGATCTCGAAATTTACTCCGTTCTCGATCTCGGTAGGCACTACGCTTATGTTCTCGATGCCCATTTTGGTCAGCAGCTCGGTGATGTACGCCTGCGCCGCCTGAGTCTTTGTGGGCGGCTCGTAGCCGGCTTCTACCTTAGCTTCGCCCTTGATCTTGCCAAACAAGCCCTTTTTCGGCTCTTCGATCACGGTGAACGTGATCTTCTCTTCTTCCACGCCAAAGCTTTCTGCGGCCTTTGCTCTCGCTTCTTCTACGCTTGCCGCTGTAAAAATCTCTTTCATCTTCAGCTCATTCCTTTCTTTGAGGAAATGCGTTTAATCCTCGGTATATTCGTCGCCGTATTTTTCGGCGTATCTTTTTCTTGCCTCGTTCAGCTTCTGACGGTTCAGGTCTTTCTGCTTCGATTTCGAGAGCTTTTCGGGCTCGGCGTCGTCAGCTTCATTATCGTCAGCGTAAACTCTCTTTTTCTTTGCGTCAGAGGGCTTCGGCATCTCCGCGCCCTGCTCGTTTCTTATCTCAATAGCGCGCTCCATGAAAGATGGGCCTTTCTGCTTGCGCTTTGCCTTCGCCTTTTCGGTCTCCTTAGCGGCTATCTTCTCCAGCTTAGCGGGGGAGTATACCAGATTAAGGAATATTACCTGGAATACTGCGAAGAGCGAGGAGTATATCCAGTAAATACCCAGCGCGCAGGGGAACTTAAAGCCTATCCACAGCGAGAACACGGGCATGAGTATCAGCATCATCAGCATAGAGCCGTTGAGCTTCATAGCGGGGTTGTTCTTTCTCGCGAATATCTGCGAGATGATAGTGGTCGCGAGCTGGAGTATGAACGAGATGAAAGGTATAACTACGGTGGCGTCAGCCTTGGTAGGTATCTTGCCCAGCTCCATGCCTAAGAACGTGTAGTCGTAATCGCTGATAGCGCTGCGGACGTTCTCGTCCAGCACGTTGAAGTATTTTCCGTCCTCTTTTGTTTCAAAGTTAAAGAGCAGTACTTCGGGGCCGTAAGAGGAGTTCACAACGTTAGCGGTGAAGTATTCTTTGTTCGTAAGGAACTTATCCAGTCCGTCGAAGTCTATAAATTTTTCCATAAGCTCCTGCTGGTCGCCGTCGGAAAGCTTGTCCAGCAGAGCGGCAGAATCTTTATAAGTCTTTTTATCAGAGAGCGCCTTTACCATATTTTTCTCGAGCGCGGTCTTTTTCTCATCGCTGAGGTCTGCCAAAGCGGCATCTTTATCTTCCTCATCGAGCTGCTTCTGAATGAAAGCTTCCATGCTCTTTATATCGGAAGCGTCTACCTCGGTGCTGATAACGTAAAGGTTCTTTACCATAGTGTTATCGTGCGATACCTTATCTTTATTAGCGTCGGAAACGTAAGTCAGCGGGCCGTAAACAACAGGTATCAGCGCCCAAAGTATAACGAGCGAGATTACCATAGGCAGGCAGCTCGCCATAGGATTTATCTGGTATTCGGAGTAAAGCTTCATCGTTTCCTCGTTGAGCTTCTCCTGATTTTTTCCGTATTT
>DBEZOM010000235.1:0-3930 GCA_048252855.1 Ruminococcus sp. | reverse complement strand
GGTATGTATGCCTAATGGAGAATATTATCAGCTTAAAAAATATCGTAGTCGATTTTGAGGACGGCGAGCGGATACTCAAAAATATCAGCCTTGATATAAAGGACAAGGAATTCGTGACGCTGCTCGGCCCTTCGGGCTGCGGCAAGACCACTACCCTGCGCATAATCGCGGGATTTTTAGACCCCACCGAGGGCGACGTTTTGTTTGAGGGCAAGAGGATAAACGGCGTGCCGCCGCACAAGCGCAACGTAAACACCGTTTTCCAGAGGTACGCCCTATTCCCGCACCTAAACGTTTACGAAAACATCGCTTTCGGTCTGCGCGTGAAAAAGCTGCCCCAGAAAGAGATAGTAAAGCGCGTGGGCGAAATGCTGGAGCTGGTGAACCTCAAGGGCTTTGAAAAGCGCTCTATAAACCGTCTTTCGGGCGGTCAGCAGCAGCGCGTGGCGATAGCGCGTGCGCTGGTAAATCACCCGAAGGTACTGCTGCTGGACGAGCCGCTCGGCGCACTGGACTTAAAGCTGCGCAAGGGTATGCAGACCGAGCTGCGCCGCATACAGCAGGCGCTGGAGCTTACATTCGTCTACGTTACCCACGATCAGGAAGAAGCGCTGACGATGAGCGACACGGTAGTTGTAATGAACAACGGCCATATTCAGCAGATAGGCTCGCCGACGGATATTTACAACGAGCCGATAAACGCTTTCGTAGCTGACTTCATCGGCGAGAGCAACATCATAAACGGCTGTATGCCGCGCGACTGCGAGGTAGAATTTACCGGCAGACGCTTTGAGTGCGTGGACAAGGGCTTTTCGCCGAACGAAACGGTAGACGTAGTTATCCGCCCCGAGGACGTGAAGATAATCCCCGCCGAGGGCGCGAAGCTCACGGGCATAGTGGAATCGGTAGTATTCAAAGGCGTGCACTACGAGATGATAGTAGACGGCGTAGACCACAAGTGGATGATACACTCCACAAAAGCGGAGCAGGTAGGCACTATGGTCGGCATGACCTTCGACCCATTCGATATACACATAATGAAAAAAACTGCGGCGGAGGAAGACTGATAATATCATGAAGAAAAAAATACTCGCCGCGCCATACTTAGTATGGATGGCGGTTTTTATAGTAGTACCGCTTATAATGGTAGCCTACTTCGCCCTTACCGACGACGCGGGCAAGTTTACTATAAAAAATATCTCAGACGTAGGGCAGTACGCGAACATATTCGTGCGCTCTATATGGCTCTCGGTGATCGCGACGGCGATATGCTTAGTGGTGGCCTACCCCGTGTCTTTCCTGCTATCGCGCATGGAAAAGCACAAGCAGGGCACTATGCTGATGATAGTAATGCTGCCGATGTGGATGAACTTTCTGCTGAGAACATACGCATGGATGACCCTGCTGGGCAACAACGGCATTATCAACCACCTGCTGGGGCTTATCGGCTTAGGGCCTTACAAGCTTATAAACACCTCGGGCGCGGTGGTGCTGGGCATGGTGTACAACTACCTGCCTTTCATGATACTGCCGCTCTACTCGGTAATGGAGAAGATAGACAAAAGCGTGCTGGAAGCCGCCTCAGACCTCGGCTGCAGCTCTATGAACGTGCTTTTTAAAGTAATAGTTCCGCTGAGCCTGCCGGGCATAACTTCGGGCATAACTATGGTCTTCGTGCCCGCTATATCTACATTCATAATCTCGCGTATGCTGGGCGGCGGCTCTAACCTGCTCATCGGCGACCTTATAGAGATGCAGTTTCTCGGAAACTCCTACAACCCCAACCTCGGCGCGGCTATCTCGCTGGTGCTCATGGTCATAATACTTATGATAATGACGATAATGAACCAGTTCAGCCCTGACGATCAGGTGCTTATGTAAAGGCAGGCGAGATATGATGAAAAAACTTGGAAAAATATACTTGGGCGTAGTGCTTATGTTCCTCTACGTTCCCATATTCGTGCTGATAGTTTTCTCTTTTAATGAAACTAAGAGCCGCTCGGTATTCAGCGGGTTCACGCTAGACTGGTACCGCAGGCTGATACACAATGACATTATAATCTCCTCGCTGATAAACACTATAATAATAGCCGTAATAGCGAGCATAGTTTCCACGATACTCGGCACTCTTGCCGCCATCGGCATAAACAATATGCGCCGTGTGCCGAAAGCTATGGTAATGAACATCACAAATATGCCGATAATCAACCCCGAGATAGTTACGGGCGTATCGCTTATGCTGCTCTTCGTATTCTTCGCGGCGCGCATGAATTTAGAGTTCGGCTTTCAAACGCTGGTAATAGCGCACATCACATTCGACGTGCCCTACGTTATACTAAACATCATGCCGAAATTCCGCCAGATGGACCCCCACCTTTACGAGGCGGCGCAAGACCTCGGCTGCGGGCCTGCGAAAGCGTTCTTTAAAGTAGTGCTGCCCGAGATAATGCCCGGCGTAGTGAGCGGCTTTCTCATGGCTTTCACCTACTCGCTGGACGATTTCGTTATCAGCTACTTCACCAGCGGCTCTACCTCGCAAACGCTGCCCATAACCATCTACTCTATGACGCGGCGCAAGGTATCGCCCGAGATAAACGCGCTTTCGGCGATAATCTTCGCGGTAGTTGTTATCATCCTGCTCGTCAAGAATTTCGTTGAGAACAAGCAGGCTAAAAGAGCGTGAGCGGGGGGAGTGACTTTTTTATGATACTTAAACGCATATCAAGATACGCGGCGCTGATAATGGCTGCTGCGCTGGCGGCGAGCGCATTTTCGGGCTGCGGCGGCAGCGCGGACACCTCTGCCGATACTGAGGAAGAGGAAACCGCCGAAGCGCAGACGCTCACCGTTTCCGACCCCGAATATTACACAAAATTCAAAGACGCGGGCATTTCCATCAACGTTTACAACTGGGGCGAGTACATCTCTACGGGCGCTGAGGCGGGCACGCTGGACGTAAACTCAGAGTTTACAAAGCTCACTGGCATAAAGGTAAATTACACCAACTACGCCACCAACGAAGAGCTTTACGCCAAACTGAAAGGCGGCGGAGCTTCTTACGACGTGATAATCCCCTCAGACTACATGATAAGCAAGATGATAAAGGAAAACATGGTGCAGCCGCTTGATTTCGAGAATATACCGAATTTCAAGTACATCATGGATAATTTCCGCAACATGGCTTACGACCCCGAAAACAGCTACTCTGTACCGTACACATGGGGAACGGTCGGCATAATCTACGACAAGACTATGATAGACCTGCCCGAGGACGAGATAGACTGGGATCTGCTTTGGAACAAGGATTACTCAGACCAAATCTTGATGTTCGACAACCCGCGCGACGCTTTCGCGATAGCCGAGATAATGCAGGGCTACTCGATAAACACCGAGGACAGCGACGAGCTTGCCGACGCGGCGAGAAAGCTCACCGAGCAGAAAAACGTGGTTCAGGGCTACGTTATGGACGAGATATTTGACAAAATGGGCGCAGGCGACGCGCTGATCGCCCCCTACTACGCGGGCGACGCGCTGACCATACTCGACGAGAACGAGGACTTAGGCTTCGTGATACCGAAGAGCGGCACTAACCTTTTCATCGACGCTATGTGTATACCCACGAGCGCGAAGCAGAAAGAAGCCGCCGAGATGTATATAAACTTCATGTGCGAGCCTGACATCGCCTACGCGAACATCGACTACATCTGCTACTCCACCCCGCATCAAGCGGCTTACGATATGCTGGACGAGGACGTGAAGAACAACCCCGTATCCTACCCCGATCAGGATTTTATCAGCGAGCACACCACCGTTTTCGTAAACCTTTCCGACAAAGCGAACAAGCAGATGCAGGATCTATGGACAGAGATGAAATCGGCGCAGGCTGAGGACGAAAACACATGGCTCGTGCCTATATTCCTGATACTATGC
>DBEZOM010000234.1:0-4781 GCA_048252855.1 Ruminococcus sp. | reverse complement strand
AAGGAGTAAGTCGGCGCGGACATACTGCGCCTATGAAAACGAGTTGACCTATAAAAAATGATGCTGAAAAAATTGCTTTGTGCAGCCGCCGCCTGCGTTATGGCTGCGTCTTTAGCCTCGTGCGGCGCGAAAGAGGACACTACCCTCAATTACGAAAAGCCGCTGACGGCTGCCGCAGGCTCGCTCAATTTTGCCGATGGCGAAAGCTATCTGAATTGCTTCCTGCCGCAGGAAAAGGCGCGGTATACCGAGGAGGAAAAGCCCGAAGAGGACTTTATGAAAAATATCTTCGACCGCAAAGCTTACGGCTGTAAGATAAGGACGAAGATAACCGATACCGCGGCGCTGAGCGACGAAGAGCTTCAAGCGCTGGAGCAGCAGGCGCATGAAAAATACGGCGTCAGATTTGATTTCACAAAGGGTCAGTCGGCGGACGTGCGTTTTCAGCTGACTAAGGACGACGAGCTGCTCGCCGACGACGAAAAGCTTACTTTTGTAAGGTGCGGCGGGGTCTGGTATATCTACGGAGAAGTCATCGACTCGCTGGAGCTTACTGCCCAAACAGACAAAAAATAAAAATTACGACCTATTTATAAGAAAGGGATTGATCTTATCATGGCTAAAAATTGCTCGGCTTGCGGAAGCCCTTTAAAGGACGGCGCGAAATTCTGCGAAGTATGCGGCGCACCCGTGGCTGTTAAAAGAATAGAACAGGAAAGATTTTGCGCGCAGTGCGGAAATCTGCTGAAACCCGGAACGAAATTCTGCGAGATCTGCGGCAGGGAAGTACCGCAGGAAAAGGCTAAGGCTGAGCCGCAGATAAAAGAGCCTACCACCATGGACGAACTCGAAGTGCCCGAGATCACGGCGGATACTTTCGCTTCAAACAAAGAGATAAATATGAACCAGAAGTTCGACGGCTTTGAGGAAGCTGTAATGCCCGATAAGGAAGAGCCTAAGCCGCAGCAGCCTGCGCCCGCGCCCGCATTTTCAATGGACGCCGCCCCCTCGCCCGCTGCGCCTAAGGTAGCCGTTTCGGTAAAGCAGCCCGCGCAGGGCCAGCCCCAGCCGAACGTTTACGCGCGTCCGCAGCAGCCTGACCAGTACGCTCAGCCGCAGCAGGCTAATACATATCCTCAGCCCGGCGCGCCTATACCTACCGTCGGCGCTGACGGCAAGGAGAAGAAAAATTCGCTCGTAGTGCCTGTTATCCTTATCGTGCTTATAGTAGCGGTGCTCGTTGCCGACTGCATTATTTTTCTCGGCCACAAAAAGGACACCAAGGACGACTCTGCCGAAAAGAGCGCGGCGGTAGTTGCCGACATAGCCGAGTACAGCGCGCAGACGGAAGCTTTCGACATTTTATTATAATACGCAGATCATCACCGCCGTTTTCGGAAGAAAATACTGCCGAAGCGGCGGATATTTGCGGAAATTTAGTTAAAAGAATTTACCATATTTATAGAATGTACAAAACAAGCGGTGAAATTTTTTGCAGTATTTTTTGTAGATTTTTTTATGAAACTATTGCTTAATCGAACGAATTGTGATATAATACAATTATAGTGCCGCCTAAGCGTCTGACTTTGTGAGATACGGGTAAGGCGCGGGCGCGAAATTTGTTAGCGAAAGGGTTGAAACTACAATGCCGGCATTTGGTAAGAAACAGAAGGAAGAATCCATTAACGATAAAATGGTGAGATTTTTTAAAGAGGGAAAGAGCGTAGAGCAGATCTCTGCCGAGCTCGCTGTAAAAGCCGACGTAATAACTAACGTTATAAGAAGAAGATGCGGTGAGGACAGCATCCCCGAGACCGTTATCCGCTCGAGAAACGCAGTAGCGCCCGCGGCAGAAGACCAGCCGCTGAAGGCAGACGCATACACCCCCGAAGAGAACGAAGCTGCCGAAGAGCCCGCTGAGGTAAACGTAGAGGGCATGAGCAAGCTTGAAAGATATATGCTCGAAAAAGAAAAGCACAAGGCCGAAAAGGAAGCCGAGGCTGAGGCTGCACCCGCACCCGCGCCCGCTCCCGCAGAGCCCGAGGAAGTTTCTATGGAGGGCATCTCTACCGATAACATCGACATCGAGCTGGAAAAGGCTGAGCCTGCACCCGCAGAGCCGGAGCCTGCCGCAGAAGAGCCCGCCGCCGAAATGGACGGTATCTCGGCTGAGGAAATACCCAGCATAGCTGCTGATGAGCCGATAGTTGAGCACCCCGTAGATGAGTTCATCTCGGAAGAGCCCGCCGCTGCCGACGAGGGCGAGGACGTTACCATCACCGTGCACGAGGGCGGTACAGCTTTCGATAAGATGAAGGCTTTCGCAATGGCGCAGGTAGAGGCTAACAACGCTAAGATCGCAGAGCTCGAGAGCAAGCTTGCTTCCGTAGAGGACGATTACAACGCTCAGCTCGCCGACGCTGAAAAGGCAGTTGAGGAGTCTAAGACCGCTTATGAGAACGTGCTTACCCGCGGCGAAGAAGTTCACGAGAAGAGAATGGCTGCCCAGACCGAGCACAGAGCCGCTCTTGCAAGAGCTGAAGAAGAGTACCGCAAGAAGATAGCTGAGATAGAGGACGAGTACAATAACGCCAACGCTCACGCTAATAAGGTTCTGGCTGAAAAAGAGGTCGAGATCAACGCTGAGAGCGACGCCATCGACGCTGAAAAGGAGACCGCTAAGAACGATTTCCTCGACAAGCAGGCGGCTGTAAACGGCATAAAGGATAAGATAGCGGCAGATGTTGACGCTGTAAAGGCGCAGATAGCTGGCATAAAGGAAGAAAATGCAGGCTACCAGCAGTTTATGGTATAAACTTACATAACGAATATCACGGCGCTGAGGGCTATGCGGCTCTCGGCGCTTTTTTTGTGAAAAAATTCGGCGCGGTACTTGAAAACGAAATTATAATGTGATATAATGTAATAGTATGGACTAAGGCGGGGTGAAAACTATTGACTATTGATAAATATTCGCGGAAAATAGTTTTCACAGAGGGCTTCGAGCCGCCCGCTGCGCTCTCGGGCGCTGCCAGGGCAAAGACCTGCTGCTTTACAGGTCACCGCCCCGAAAAACTGCCCGCGGGCGAGGAGCTCGCGCAGATGAACAAAAAAGCGGCGGTTTTTATACGGCTGCTGGCGCAGCGCGGCTTCGGCAGATTCATAACGGGTATGTCGCGCGGCTTTGACTTAGAGATGGCGCGGCTGGTGATGCAGCTCGGCGGCAGGCTGATATGCGCGCTGCCGTACCCCGAGCAGGAGCGCGAGATGCGCACCGAAGAAGAGAAAAAACTGTACGCTGCGGCGCTGGAAAAGGCTGAGTTGATAATGATAAGCTCGCCGCACTACACACGCGGCTGCTACGGCGTGCGAAACAGACTTATGGTAGAGTGCTCGGCCGCGCTGATAGGCTACGCCGCCGACCGCGAGAGCCGCTCGGGCAGTATGCAGACGGTGAGGATGGCGGAGCGCGCGGGGCTGGAAACGTACATAATGTACGGCACTCAGCAGATGTGAGATAGATTTTAAGGAGAAGAGATAATATGGCACAGGCGATGGATAACCTCAGCAACGAAAAGTTAGGCGCAGCGCCCGCCCCCGGCGGTAAAAAGCGCGGCAAAAAGAAAAGAAAAAAGCGCTCGCAAGCGCCCGTAGCGCTGGTGTATTTCATAACGTTGCTGCTTTTCCTCGGCGTTTTCGGTATGTTCGCGCTGACTATCGTGAACAAGCTTACCGATAAGAGCGACCAAAACGTTGACCTTTCGGGAACGTATATCGACTCTTTCAATACGCTCTATGCACGCGTGAACAGCAAAAACGTGCTCAGCGATATGACCATCGTGAGAATTTGCCCCGAGCAGGAAAAGATACTCGTTATCCCGCTCTCGGCTTTCACCGTAAGCAGCACCGATAATAAATCGACCATGCGCGAGATATACGCCGACGGCGGTATACGCCAGCTTTCCGCGGCGGTAGACAGCACCCTCGGCATTTCTACGAGCTACTACGTTACCGTGAGCAACGACGCTTTCGAGGACTGCGCCGACATAATCGGCGGTTTCGTATACTCGCCGCCGGAGGAGCTTTACTACCTCTCGCCCGAAAATGACAACGATATATCGCTGCGCCAGAACGAATCGGTATCGCTCAGCGGCAAGCAGATAAGGCTGATATGCCAGTACCCGAAGCTTTTCTCTTCGGGCAGACAGGGCAACACCGAGTTTTTGGGACTCGCGATAACCACCATGCTCAACAACGCTTTCGACCAGGTGGAGATAACCTCTAACAGCCTTGATATTCTTTACAGCAAAATATCTTCGGGCAGCGTTACCAACCTCTCGGAAAACGACTATAAGCAGCAGAAGGTTTATATAAAGGAAATGCTCAAAAAGCAGATACAGCCCGCTTACAGCCTTATCCCCGAGGGCACATGGACAGATGACGAGCACTTTGAGATGTCGGCGGAATTTAAGCAGAAGATATACAACGAAATGGAAGCTACTAAGTCGCAGGAAAAGAGCGGAGAAGTTTCAGAAGAATAAAGTTTTCAGATAAGAAATAAAATGTTCATAGTCTGACTTAAAAAGTTCTTCGCGGCTCTTGCATTTTCCGAAGTAATGTGGTATAATAAATACAATACTTTGAAAGAAAGGACCGATTGAAAGATCGGTCTTTTGATTTTGTATGGCAGTTTTGCAAACGAAAAGGCGTATCAGCGAAAGGACTGATAAGAAAGTGAATACCATTGCAAAAGCGAGGTCGCTCGCAGTGCCGCTCTGCGA
>DBEZOM010000233.1:0-4019 GCA_048252855.1 Ruminococcus sp. | reverse complement strand
CATTCCTGTTTCGCCCTCTACAAGGTTTTCAGAACGATTCTCAATATCTGGGCGAATTAGCTTTTTTATGTAGCCTGCTTTGTTTTCGATGCTTTCAAGTTTTTCAAAGATTTCGGGTTCGGTGTTTTTCATTACCTTAACGGCGTAGGTTTTTGTGCTCTCTTTATCATATTTTTGCTGGGGAGTAAGCTTTTTAGTTGTATCGCTCATAAAAAATCCTTTCGTGAAATTACGTTTATTTGTGGTGGTTTTGTTTAAAGTATACCATATGTTATACCTATTGTCAAGTACCATATTTTATTATCAACATAAAAATTTTTGAGATTTATACAAAGTAAAAGCCCCTCTGTATTATTGTATCAGAGGGGTAAACGCTTAGCGTTGGCATTTAC
This sequence comes from Ruminococcus sp., assembly GCA_048252855.1. Taxonomy (GTDB): domain Bacteria; phylum Bacillota; class Clostridia; order Oscillospirales; family Ruminococcaceae; genus YE71. Next base: position 3,627 of record DBEZOM010000233.1, on the reverse strand, counting down.
ACGCAAAAAAATCCGCCCTCGGCGAACCGAAAGCGGATCATGTCGGAGTGCGCTGCAAGGGACTCGAACCCCTGACCTACTGGTTCGTAGCCAGTCACTCTATCCAGCTGAGCTAGCAACGCATTCATTCAACGTTTAATATTATATCACAATAAAAATCTCCTGTCAAGCAGTTGACAGGAGATTTCACATTTTTTTAACAATTTGACGTTCGCCGCTTATTCGCTCTCCAGCATGAAGATGTACGTTTCGGGCTTCGCGCCGTTCTGCACCATAACCTGCTTCTCCAGCACCTTGGTCTTGGGGTTCTTCACCCAGTCCTTCTGCGTGCGCATTTTCATGCCTTTGCCCTCTATCCACGCGCGGACGTGTGCGTTTGAGTCGCGGCGGGCAAAGCCCGGGTTGTCTGCCTCAAAGCTGCCGTCGGCGCTGAGGTTGGTCAGCGGCTGCGGGTCGGAAAACTGAGTTACGCTCAGCTTCTGCTTTACTGTGAGTTTGAATTTCATGGTAACTCCTCCTTTATTTATTGCTTTTATTCGTCTGCCGTGATGGCGGGCGCTTCTGTACTGTCTGATGTTTCGAGCGCTTCGGGTCGGGCTACGTCTTTCAGTCGGCGGTTTATCGCGCGCGTTCTCACGCCTATCAGCTTTTCAAGCTCTTCGTCCGCCTGCCGCAGTCTGTCGCGCGTTTTGTCGAGCACGCTTTCAAACTGCGCAAATTCTTTCTTCGCCGCTTCAAGCACTTTCCAAACTTCGCCGCTCTTTTTCTGTATCGCCAGCGTGCGGAAGCCCATCTGTAAGCTGTTCAGCATCGCCGCCATGGTCGATGGCCCTGCGATGTTCACCTTGCAGCGGTTTTGAAGCTGCTCGACCAGCCCCATGTTCACGACCTCGGCGTACAGCCCCTCGAACGGCAGGAACATTATCGCGAAATCGGTGGTGTAGGGCGGGCGTATGTACTTGTCGTGTATGCTCTTCGCGCAGGAGCGTATCTCGCTTTCAAGCGCCGCGCGCCGCTGTTTTATCTCCGCCGCGTCGCCGCTCTCATACGCCGCCAGCAGGTCGGCATAGCGGTCGCCGGGGAATTTTGAATCTATCGGCAGATACACGCTGCCGCCGTCCTCCGCGCCGGGCAGTTTCACGGCGAAATCTACGCGCTCCTTGCCGTTCGGCACTACTGCCGCCTGCTCTGCGTACTGCTCGGGCGCAAGTATCTCTGAAAGTATCGCGCCGAGCTGTATCTCGCCCATTATGCCGCGCGTTTTCACGTTCGAGAGCACGTTTTTGAGGTCTGATACGCCCGAAGCGACGGCTTTCATCTCGCCCAAGCCCTCGTACACCTCCGCGAGCCGCTTGTTCACCGCTTCAAACGACTGCGTTATCCTGTCGTCAAGCGTTTTTTGCAGCTTCTCGTTCACCGTGCCGTTTATCTTGTCAAGGCTCTGTTGATTTTCCGTGCGTATCTTTTCGAGCGAGCCGAGCGTTTCTGCGCGTATCTTGTCCAGCTCGGCGGTCATGGCTTTCAGCCGCTCTTCCAGCGCCGCGCTTTGGTTGCGTTGTTCGCTGCGAAGCCCCTCGCCCAGTGCAGACACGCTCTCGGTTATATTTTTCGGCATATCTGTCCGCAGCCGCGCCATGTTCACGTCAAGCCGCTGAAAGCGGTTCTCCATCGACTCGCGCTGGCGGTACTGCTCGTCGCGCAGGCTGTCGCCCAGCCGCGCCACGCCCTCAGCCGCAGCCTGCGAAACTTCGGTCTTTATCCGTTCGCTCTGCTCTTTCTGAAAACGGCTCTGCCGCGCTATCAGCAGGCCCACTCCCGCGGCCGAAGCCGCTGAGAGCGCGAATGTTACGATCTCTATCAATATCCTAAAGCCTCCCGCTTTACAGCTCCAGCGTTATCTCGCGCTCGGTAGGTATGTAGCGCTTATAGGTCACGCCCACCATGTCGAACATCATCTTGCTCGCCTTAGTGTCGTCAGAGTCGGCGTATTTGTCGGATAGGTATATCACCTGCGTTATGCCGCTCTGGATTATTGCCTTAGCGCACTCGTTGCAGGGAAACAGCGAAACGTAAAGCCTGCTGCCTTTCAGCGGCGAGCCGCTGTTTAGTATAGCGTTCAGCTCGGCGTGGCAGACGAAGGGGTACTTTGTCTTTAGTCTGTCGCCGTCGCGCTCCCACGGCATATCGTCGTCGCAGCAGCCGGTAGGCATACCGTTGTAGCCTACTGAGAGTATCTTGTTTTCGGGCGAAACTATGCAAGCTCCCACCTGCGTGTTCGAGTCCTTGCTGCGCTGCGCGGAAAGCAGCGCCACGCCCATAAAGTATTCGTCCCAAGATATGTAATCCTTGCGTTTCATAAATATTCCCTCCCTAGTGTTTGTATATGCCGAGGTTATTCGGCAGCCTTGTCGGCGGTCTCGCAGTTCTCGCAATTGAGGGCTACGGCGTCCTTAAAGGTCTTTTTCACAAGTCCAGTCAGCACCTTGCCGGGGCCGCACTCGATGAATTTGTCAAAGCCCTCCGCGCGGATAGCCGCCAGCTCGTCGGTAAATCTTACGGGCGAAACTATGTGCTTAGCCAGCAGATCTCTCATATCAGAAAAATCGGTAAGCTCAGCGCCCATGACGTTTGAGTAGAACTTCATATTCGGCTTTGCAAACTCAAAGCCCTCGCTCTTCGCTAAAAATTCCTCAGCCGCGGGGCGCATTATCTCGCTGTGGAAAGCCGAAGCTACGTTGAGCTTTACGCACTTCACGCGCTTAGCCGTGCTGGTCTGCTTTATCAGCTCGCAAGCCGCCGCGCAGGCGCTCTCCTCGCCCGCGATGACGGTCTGTACGGGCGAATTGTAGTTTACGGGCACTACATATCCCTCGGTCTTTTCGCAGGCGGCTTCTATCTCGCCGGGCTCAGGGCCTATGACCGCGTACATCGAGCCTTCGCTGTTATCGGCGGCGGTCTGCATAGCCTGCGCACGGATCTTTATAAGCTTGAAAGCGTCGGAGTAGCTGAGCATACCGCTTGCCGCCATGGCTGCGTATTCGCCCAGCGAGTGGCCCGCAACGCCCTCAAACTTTACGCCCTTTTCTTTCAGCACTTCAAAAGCGCAGAGCGAGCAAGCCATGATGGCGGGCTGAGAGTGGATAGTCTTGTTCAGCTCGGCGGGGTCTTCGACGAACATTATGTCCTCCAGCTTGTAGCCCAGCGCCTCGTCAGCGGCGGCAAAGACCGCCTTAGCGCACTCGTAATTGTCATAAAAGTCCTTAGCCATGCCCGCGTACTGCGAGCCTTGACCTGAAAATAGCACGATATTTTTCGACATGATATTTGATCCTTTCGTTATATAATTGTATTGCCGAAAACGGCAGCCGTCGGCATTTTTCTTTGTGCATATCTGCCGAAGCGGCGCGCGGAAAAATGTCTAACAGTGTTAATTATGTGAATAATGTATATTTGAGCGCCTTTGCAGAGCAAAATTTGATATAAATATAGAAAAACGAGCCTGTTCATAATTACGAAACTTTATTCGTTATGCTTGTTAATAATTATGTTCTATAATATAGTCAGTAGTGTACTCTGACCGAATATGCGGCGGCGTACCGATATTACTTTATTCAATGTGAATATTAT
>DBEZOM010000232.1:0-3851 GCA_048252855.1 Ruminococcus sp. | reverse complement strand
TTATCAGCGACTTTTCGGCGCGGGTCATATTTTCGCAGCCGTTTTCGCGGATAACTACGAAATCCTCTATCCTTACGCCGAATTCGCCCTCGATGTAAATGCCGGGTTCTACGGTAACTATCATGCCGTCCTCCAGCACGTTTTCGCAGGTGGGCGAAGCGGTCGGGGCTTCGTGTATCTCCATGCCGACGCCGTGGCCGAGCGAGTGGCCGAAATATTCGCCGTAGCCGTGCGCCGCTATGTAGTCGCGCGCGACCTTATCCAGTTCACAGCCCTTTATGCCCGCGCGCGCCGCGTTTATGCCCGCCGCCTGCGCTTTGAGCACTATGTCGTACACCTCGCGCATCTTCTCGCTCGGCTCGCCGAGGGCGACTGTTCGGGTCATATCGCTGTGCCAGCCGTCAGCCAGCGCGCCGAAGTCCATCAGCACAAATTCGCCGCGCTTTACGGGCTTGTCGGTGGGGATACCGTGCGGCATAGCCGTGTTTGCGCCGCTGAGCGCTATCGTGTCGAAAGAAAGTCCCTCAGCGCCGTTTCGCAGCATGAAATAATCCAGCTCGAGCTGAATCTCCTTTTCGGTAACGCCCTCGCGTATGAAGTCGAGCATATGCTCAAAACCGCGCTCGGCTATGCGCTGCGCCTCTATCACCTTTTCGATCTGCTCGGGGGTCTTTATAACTCTTATCTCGCCGATAAGCTCGCTCAGCGCGCGGCTGCGGTCAAGCTTATAGTCCAATTTTTCGGACAGTTCGTCAGCTTCGGCAAGGGTCATGGTGTCGGCCTCTACGGCTATCTCGCTCACTCCCCGCTCGGCGCAAAGCTCGTTTATCTGCTGATACAGCCCGCCGCCCGATTTTTGCAGCACTACTTCGCAGTCCTTGACGGTCTTGCGCGCGCGCTCGATGTAGCGGAAGTCGATTATCAGGTACGCCGCGTCGGGGAAAACCACTACCGTTCCCGCGGTGGACTTCATGCCTGTAAAGTAGCGGCGGTTTACAGCCGAGGTTATCAGCGCGCACTCGCAGCTTCCTTTCATCTGATGTTTCAGTAATTCAATTGGCGTCATGATCTGTCACCTCCGTCAGTCAGCTTCAAGTATGCCCTTGAGCGCTTCGATACCCAACAGGTAGGAATTTTTGCCGAAGCCCGCGATCTGTCCCGCGCATACGGGCGCGATCACCGAGGTGTGGCGAAATTCGTCGCGCGCGTGGATATTCGACATATGCACCTCTACGACGGGTATTTTTATCGCGGCGATGGCGTCGCGAATGGCGTAGCTGTAATGGGTGTAAGCGCCCGCGTTCATCACAACGCCCGCGCACTCCAGCCTTGCGGCGTGCAGCTTGTCGATGATAGCCCCCTCGTGGTTTGACTGATATATCTCGCACTCAAAGCCCAGCGCGGCAGCCTTTTCCGCTATCTCGCGGTTGACAGATTCAAAGCTATCCTTGCCGTAATAGCCCGGCTCGCGCTCGCCGAGCAGGTTCAGATTAGGGCCGTGTATCACCAGTATTTTCTTCATTTTACATCACTCTCCGCAAAAATTCTGATAGCATTTTTTCATCGTCAGCGCGTCGGCGTCCTGCGTGCCCGCGCTCTCGCAAACGAATATCGGCGAAAGATTTTTCTTCGCCACAAGCTCCATCAGCGGCTCGTAGTCGGGGCCGAAGCCTTGATTATCATCAAACGTCAGATGTTTTTTCTCGCCGCCGGGCACTGTGAACATTATCTTTGAAAAATGGCTGTGAAAAATTTTCAGCCTGTCAGCGCCGAGCGCGTTTTCCACGTCGCCGAGCATTTTCTCGTACTCCGCCATACCTTTTATATAGCCGAATTCGCGCGCGTTGAGGTGGCCGAAATCTATGCACGGAATGAAGGTATCGTCAAGCTTGCAAAGCTCCAGCACCTCAGCGAGGTTGCCAAGCTGATTGACCTTGCCCATGGTTTCGGGGCAGAAATGTATGTCCTCAAAGCCCTCCTCTATGGCGCGCTTCCTCGCGCGGGCGAGCGTTTCCTTAGCCAGCTCCAGCGCCGCCTCACGGCTCATTTTCGCGCAGCTTCCGCTGTGGATAACTATTCTGTTCGCGCCCATGCGTTTTGCTGCGTCGCAGGACTGTATTATGTAATTTATGCTGTTGTCGCGCTTTTCCTCCTCCACGCTCGAGAGCGAGATGAAGTAGGGCGCGTGCAGCGAGAGCGTTATGCCGTGCTCCGCCGCCTTGTCGCGCAGGGCGAAAGCCGTCTTGTCAGTTACGCGCACTCCCCTGCCGCACTGATATTCGTAGTGGTCAAGCCCCATGGCTTCCAGATAGCCGGGCGCTTGCAGGGTCGTCTTGTATTTTGCGGAAAAAGTCTCAGAATTTCCCGCGGGGCCAAATCTTGCCGACATTTATTTGCACCTCCGTTTTTCACATCACGGCGTACCCGCAGCCGTCCGCCTTTTCGCGCAGCAGACGGTAAAAATCGCGCGCGCCCGCAAGGTCGAGCGTTAGGGGTATCTTCTCGCCGTTTTTTATCTCGATGTCCGCACGGTCGCGCTCGGGGATATAGGTCACCCGCGCGATGTCCTCGTAGCGGTAGTTTTTAACTTTCTTGTTGTAGCTCACCTGCGTAAAGCCGTTATCATCGTAGCAGATCTTGGCATTTCTACGGCTCAGCGCCGCTTTCACCGCCAGCCAGCCGCACCATACTGCCGCCGCGCAGCTTATGCCGAAAATTATCTTATCAAAATTCGCCGCGCCCGCCGAAGTCCTGCTCGTCACGAAGATCAGCAGACCGCTCAGCACCACGCACGCCAGCGCTATCGCCAGTTCGTTCAAGCTGCGCCGCACCGCCGAAGCGCTCACGCGGATCTCTTTCATCTCCTCGCTCATCGCTTTGCACCCTCGGGCTTTTTCGGCAGAAAAGCTTTCTCAATCGCCCGCTTGAAACGAAACGGCAGGCTGGTTTCCGGTTCGATCGGGAAAACGAAAATTGAGCGTATGCCCTTTAGGTTCGAGCCGAGAACATCTGTAAATATCTGGTCGCCAACTGCCGCGACGTTGCGCTTTTCCAGCCCCAGCCGCTTTATCGCGCGGGTGTAGCCGAAAGTCAGCGGCTTTTTGCCCTCTGAAACGAACTCGAGCCCGAGCTGTTCGGCGAAAGGCGTTACGCGCGGAGCATGATTATTTGAAACTATCATCAGCTTTATCCCCGCCGCCCTCATCTTATCCAGCCAATCCAGGCTCGACTGCGGCGGAACGGGGTTATTATGTGTGGTAAGCGTGTTATCGAGGTCGAGAAGCAGGCCTTTTATCTGCTTTTTGTGCAGAAATTCGGGCGTTATCTCCCCCACCTTATCAAAAACATATGTTGGTTTAAACATACATATCTCCCGTATCTATAAAAATATGAAACTGCGCAAGCCGCGTTTCTGCGTCATATCTGTAAAAGAAAAAGCGGACATAAAAATGCCCGCCTTTAAAATTCATAGATCAATATTTACGCTTACGAGCAGCTTCGGATTTCTTCTTGCGCTTTACCGAAGGCTTTTCGTAGTGTTCTCTTTTACGAACCTCAGCGATAACGCCGTCCTTAGCGCAGGATCTCTTGAAGCGCTTGAGAGCGGTATCTAAGCTTTCGTTTTTTCCAACACGAATTTCTGCCAAAATATTTCCCTCCCTTTGCCGCCATTGACAGAGATAGTTTTGCTTAACGCGGTGTTTACAACGGTGATAGTGAAGGGGCTGCAAGCAGCATCTGCATTAGACGCGCCCCGCATACCTTGGCGAGCGGTTATTTCGCTCCCTCTCTGCCAAATTTAAACACCCGTTATTTATTCAGCATAACTACAAACTCTATTATACTATATT
>DBEZOM010000231.1:0-33406 GCA_048252855.1 Ruminococcus sp. | reverse complement strand
GTACCTATGGGACGTGCGCTTTGAAAAAGAGGGCGCGCTTTGGTACCTGCGCGTGTTCATCGACCGCGACGGCGGTATAGATATGAACATATGCGAAGAATTTTCGCGCGCGTATAACGAGCTGCTCGACAGCGAGGATTTCATCAGCCAGAACTACGTTTTTGAAGCGGGAAGCCCCGGACTGGGCAGAAAGCTCACAAAACCCGAACACTTCAAAGCCTGCATGGGCGACGAAGCGCGGCTGAAACTTTACAAGGCAAGGGACGGAAAGAAAGATTTTCTGGGGCTGATAGCCGACTGCGACGATACGGGCTTTACTCTTGCCTACTCGGTGGACGAAGACGGCAATGTGCTGGAGGGCGAGCGCTTTGAGTACAAAGACTGCTCTTCGGTAAACTTAAACGACGACGCAGACTTATTCTGAATGACACACAATATTTAAAGAGAGGATATGATCGTAAAAATGAACGGCGAATTTTTTGAAGCTTTAAAGCTTATGGGACAGGAAAACGGCATGGAGCCCGACGCTCTGGCAGAAATAATCAAGCAGGGCGTGGCTAAGGCTATAAAGAGGGATAATCCTAACTGCGAAAACATAAGAGTAGAGATAAACCCCGAAACAGGCGTGTTTGAGATGGGCGTGCTCAAGGTAGTAGTAGACGACGAGCCGCTCGACGAATACAACGAGATAAACATCGACGAGGCGAGAACGATAGACCCCAACGCGCGCGTAGGCGGTATGTGCCTTATCGAAGTTTCGCCCGCTACATTCGGCAGAGTAGCCGTGCAGAACGCTAAGCAGCAGATAAAGCACGAGCTGAAAAATCACGAAAGAGAGCGCCTGATAGAGCAGTTCAACGACAAGCTTTACGAGTGCGTTACCGCTAAGGTAGAGCGCATAGAGGCGAGAACGGGCAACGCAGTGCTCTCGCTTGACAAGAGCGAAGTTTACCTCGTTCGTCAGGAGCAGATACCCGGCGAGATACTGCGCCCCGGCGATATGATAAAGGTATATGTAGTAGGCATTGCGAACCCCGAAAAGAAGCCCGCTCTGAAAATTTCCAGAACTCACAAAGACCTCGTAAAGCGCCTTTTTGAGAACGAAGTTCCCGAGATAGCCGAGGGCGTAGTTGAGGTAATGGGCATTTCGAGAGTAGCAGGTTCGCGCTCGAAGCTGGCTGTACGCAGCAAGGATAAGAACGTAGACGCGATAGGCGCTTGCATAGGCCCGAAGAAGTCGAGAATATCCGCAGTAGTAAACGAGCTTTGCGGCGAGAAGATCGACATCATCCCTTACAGCGAAGACCCCGCCGAGTACATCGCAAGAGCGCTCGCGCCCGCGCAGGTCATCGACGTAGAGCTGATAGAGGGCAGCGAAGTGCCCGCTTGCCGCGTTATCGTGCCTGCGAACCAGCTTTCGCTCGCGATAGGCAACAGAGGTCAAAACGCGCGCCTTGCCGCCGGTCTTACCGGCTACAAGATCGACATAATCTCTGACGCGCAGGCTAAGGAGCTGGAAGAAGCTGCCGAGGCTGAGCAGGAGGAAAAAGCTCTGGAAGGCGAGAACGAAGTTTCTGAGCTGGAGCTTGCCGACGCGCTGGAGGAAGTACCCGCTGAGGGAGAGAGCGAGGTCTGATGAAACAGACAAAGCAGAAAAAAATACCTCTGAGAATGTGTCTGGGCTGCAACGAGATGAAGTCCAAGCGCGAGATGATAAGAGTCGTAAAATCGAAAGAGGGCGAAGTATCGCTGGACCTCACGGGAAAAAAAGCGGGCAGGGGAGCATACATCTGCCGCAGCGCCGAGTGCTTCAGAAAAGCGCGAAAGGCGCATAGGTTTGAAAAAAGCCTTTCCTGCGCGATAAGCGAAGAGGTATACGACGGAATGGAGCGTGAGCTGGAAAATGAGCAGTAACGCAGATAAAACAGGGCTGCTGAGTATGTGCCGAAAGGCAGGCAAGGTGAAGTGCGGCATGGATATATCGAAATCGGCGTGCGAAACGGGCGAGGCTAAGGCGGTTTTTACCGCGAGCGACCTTTCGGAAAAATCGCTGAAAGAGATACGCTTTTGCTGCGCAAAAAACGCGGTGAAGATATACCGCCTGCGTATCACCATGCAGCAGGCTGCTGATAAACTAGGGAAAAAGTCGGGAATATTCGCCGTTTGCGACGGCGGCTTCGCTAAAGCGCTTGCTAAGGGCGAAGAGGATATTTCGGCAGATATAAATGATTTTTACAGTGAGATATAAGGAGGCTGCCTATGAATAAGACGGTTAAGAAATACAAGCTTTCAGAGCTTGCAAAGGATATAAACGCAGCAACGAACGAAGTTATAGAATGCCTGAGCGCGCTGGGCGGAGAGCCTAAGAAGAGCGGCGCTTTCCTCACCCCGCAGGAGGTAGGCTACGTTATGGAGTACTTTACCCAGAAAAATCAGGTAGAGAGCTTCGACGCTTATTACGCTAACAACGTAAAGCCCGAACCTGCTAAGGAAGAGAAGCCCGCGGCTAAGGCTGAAAAGCCTAAGAAGAAGCCCGCCGCAAAGGCTGATAAGGCGGAAAAGGCTGAGCCTGCAAAGGCGGAGAAGCCAAAGGCTGAGAGCAAGCCTGCGCCTAAGGCAGAGAGCAAGCCTGCCCCCGCTAAGGAGGAAAAGCCCGCTAAGACCGAGCCTGCTAAGGAAGAAAAGCCCGCGCAGTCCGCGCAGCCTAAGGCTGAACCTGCCGCTGAAAAGGCTGACAAGAAGAATAAAAAGCAGGAAAAGGCTAAGGCTAAGAAGCAGGAGCACGGCGAGAAGAAAACGCTGGTAGGAAAATCTACCGACTCGGCTTCCGATAAGGGCTACACCGTTTCGGAAAACAGCTCGCAGAATTACCGCACGGTAGATACCCGCGGCAGCTATGTAGAGCTTGACAAATACAACGAAAAGTACGATAACCTCGCTATCTCGAAGCAGGGCGGCGGCAAGAAGCGCGACAACTTCACCAAAAAGCAGAAGATAACTCAGAAGTCGCAGCAGCACAAGAAGCAGCAGTTCTCCCACAAGCGCGAGACCGAGGCTGAAAAGCTGCGCCGCTTAGAGCTTGAGCGCGCGAGAAAGCAGCAGCTCAAGGTAATGATACCCGACGAGATAGTAGTTTCAGAGCTGGCGAGCAGACTGAAAGTTACCGCTACCGAGGTCATCAAGAAGCTGATGGGTCTGGGCGTAATGGCTACCCTCAACGAAACTATCGACTTCGACACCGCTTCGCTCGTTGCGGAAGAGCTGGGCGCTAAGGTGGAGAAGGAAGTTATCGTTACGATAGAAGACCGCCTTATCACCGACGAAGAGGACGCTCCCGAAACGCTGAAAGAGCGCTGCCCCGTAGTAGTAGTAATGGGCCACGTTGACCACGGCAAGACCTCTATACTCGATAGGATAAGAAACGCGCACATCGCTGACGGCGAGGCTGGCGGCATAACCCAGCACATAGGCGCGTATCAGGTATACCACAACAACCGCAAGATAACTTTCCTCGATACCCCCGGCCACGAAGCTTTCACATCTATGAGAGCGCGCGGAGCTAACATCACCGATATTGCGGTGCTGGTAGTAGCGGCGGACGACGGTATCATGCCGCAGACCATAGAGTCTATCAATCACGCAAAGGCTGCGGGCGTACAGGTAATAGTTGCTATAAACAAGATGGATAAAGAGGGCGCGAACCCCGAGCGCATAAAGCAGCAGCTCACCGAGCACGACCTCGTAGTAGAAGAGTGGGGCGGCGACGTTATCTGCGTTCCCGTATCCGCAAAGACCGGCATGGGCATAGACGACCTGCTCGAGAATATACTGCTCGTTGCAGATTTTCAGGAGCTCAAAGCCAACCCCGACAAGCTCGCAAAGGGCGCAGTTATCGAAGCACGCCTCGATAAGGGCAAAGGCCCCGTTGCCACCTTACTGGTGCAGGCGGGTACTCTGCACAAGGGCGACGTTATCATAGCGGGCACGGCTGTCGGCAGAGTAAGAACTATGACCAACGATAAGGGACGCTCTATCGACAAAGCAGGCCCTTCGACCCCTGTTGAGATAACGGGTCTGGCGGAAGTGCCGGGCGCAGGCGACCAGTTCAACGCCGTAGAGGACGAAAAGCTGGCGCGCGAGCTGGTAGAGCAGAGAAAGCAGCAGGCTAAGGAAGAGCAGTTCAGCCACTACACCAAGGTAACGCTCGACAACCTCTTCAGCCAGATCTCTGAAGGCGAGATGAAGGAGCTGCCGATAATCGTAAAGGCAGACGTACAGGGCTCGGTAGAGGCTGTAAAGCAGTCGCTCGAAAAGCTCTCTAACGAAGAAGTTCGCGTAAAGGTGATACACGGCGCGGTAGGCGCGGTAAGCGAGTCGGACGTAATGCTGGCTAACGCTTCAAACGCTATAATCGTAGGCTTTAACGTTCGCCCCGACCCCGTAGCTAAGGAATCGGCAGAGCGCGACGGAGTAGATATACGCCTTTACAGAATAATCTACGACGCTATCGAAGAGATAGAAACAGCTATGAAGGGTATGCTCGCGCCCAAGTACCGCGAGGTAGACACCGCCCGCGTAGAGGTACGCCAGGTATACAAGATCTCGGGCGTAGGCGCGGTAGCGGGCGCGTATGTACAGAGCGGCAAGATAGGCAGAAACGATCTTATCCGCGTAGTACGCGACGGCATAATCATCGCGGACGACAAGATGAGCAGCCTAAAGCGCTTTAAGGACGACGCTAAGGAAGTAGCAGAGGGATTTGAGTGCGGTATAACGCTTGAAAAATTCGCAGACTTCCGCGAGGGCGACGTATTTGAAGCTTATATAATGGAAGAGTACAGAGATTAAGATTTTTTTTGGTATGCGCCTGCACGGCTGCGGCTGTGCAGCGGGCATATTTATAGATGAAAGGGATAAGAAATGCCAAGTTATAAAGCCGGACGAATGAGCGAGGATATTCGCAGGATCGTCTTTGCAAAAATGAGAGAGCTGAAAGACCCCAGAGTAGGCGGCGGCGAATCGCTGACCGTTACCCGCTGCGAGGTATCTCACGACGGCTCTTACTGCAAGGTCTATATATCTTCGATAGACGGCGCGCAGCGCGCTGAAACGGCGGTAAAGGGCCTTACCAGCGCTACGGGTATATTCAAGCGCGAAATATCTAACGTGCTGGGACTGAGAAAGTGCCCCGACCTGAAATTTATAGCGGATAACTCGGGCGAAAGCTCTATGAGGATATTCGACAAGCTCAAGACCATAAAGCGCGAGCTTGACGAAAAGGACGCCGCCGAGGCTGAAAATGCCGAAGCTCAGAACGCTGATAACGCTGACAACGAGTAAAACGGCTTTGCACAAAGAGGGGAGCTGGCTTCAACCACAATGGAATTTAAAGAACTGAAAAAATTTTTTGAAGAGCACGATAATTACCTTATCCTCACCCACAAAAGCCCCGACGGCGATACGCTGGGCAGCGGCTTTGCGCTCTGCGGAGTGCTGAGGGATATGGGTAAAAAGGCGAACGTTGTAAATAACGAAAACCTGCCAGTAAGGTATAATTTTCTCTACGACGGCTACTATGTGCAGGAGTTTGAGATAGAAACGGTGGTAGCGGTAGACATTGCCGACGAAAAGCTGCTCGGCTCGCGCCTTGCGAAATACGAGGGCAAGATAGACCTCTGTATAGACCACCATATCTCAAACACCCATTACGCCAAAGAGCTTGTGCTCGACGCTAAGGCTTCGGCGGCGGCGCTGGTGCTGTTTGAATTTTTCAAATCGCAGGGCATCGCCATAAGCGACCAGCAGGCGCGCTGCCTTTACACCGGCATAGCGACCGATACCGGCTGCTTTAAGTACGAAAACACCACGCCGAAAGCGCACATGGCGGCGGCGGAGCTTATGCAGTACAACATAAACTTCTCGCAGATAAACCGCAAGATGTTCGACATAAAGAGCAAGCAGCGGCTGAAAGTGGAAGAAATGATGATCTCGGAAATGGAGTATTATTTCGACGACCGCTGCTCTATGATATGCCTTACCTCGCAGATGATGCAGGAAAGCGGCGCCGAGCCTGCCGAATTTGACGGGCTGGCTTCAATACCGCTGACGGTAGAGGGCGTAGCTATCGGCATAACGATAAAGCAGCGCCACGAGGACGTTTTCAAGCTTTCGGTACGCACTACTGAGGAGATGGACGCTTCGGCATTCTGCCGCAGATTCGGCGGCGGCGGACATATCCGCGCGGCGGGCTGCGAGATAGAGGGCACGCTCGAAGAAGTAAAGCAAAAGGTGATAGCCGCGGTAGGCGAAGCGCTGGAGGAAAGCGCGCGGTGAGCGGCGTGAACGGTGCTTGCGAACTCAGCGGCGTTATACCCGTGTACAAGCCGCAGGGCTGGACGTCTTTCGACGTGATAGCGAAACTGCGGGGAGTGCTGCATATAAAGCGGCTGGGCCATGCGGGAACGCTCGACCCTATGGCGGTAGGCGTGCTGCCCGTGTTTGTGGGCAAGGCGGCGCGCTGCTGCGATATACTGCCCGATAAGCGGAAAAGCTACCGCGCGGGCTTTAAGCTGGGCATATCTACCGATACGCAGGATACTACGGGCGAAGTGCTTGAAAGCAGCGATATGCCCGTTAGCGGCGATGAGCTGAAAGCGGCTGCGGAGAGATTCGTGGGCGATATAATGCAGCTCCCGCCGATGTATTCGGCTGTAAAAATAAACGGCAAAAAGCTTTACGAGCTTGCCCGCGAGGGTAAAAGCGTAGAGCGAAAGCCCCGCCCCGCGCAGGTGGCGCGCATAGAGATCACTGAATACTCGCCCGAAAAGCGCGAGGGCGTTATGGAGATCGACTGCGGGCAGGGTACTTATGTACGCACGATAATAAACGATATAGGCGAAGCGCTCGGCTGCGGCGGGGCTATGACCTCGCTGATACGCACGCGTTCCGGCGCATACACGCTCGAGGACTGCCTGACGATAGAGCAGATAGCCGAAAGCTGCGCCGAGGGGCGCTTGGCGGAGATACTGCTGCCTACCGACGGCGTTTTTGTCTGCTACCCGCAGGTGAAACTGGGCGAGCGCGAAACGGCGCTTTACCGCAACGGTGTGAAGCTGCGCCCAGAGCAGGTGCAGGCTGAGCAGACCGAAGCGACCTGCCGTGTGTACGCCGCCGACGGAGCTTTTATAGGGCTGGGCGGCTTTAAGGACGGCGCTTTTGCCGTGATAAAAAATTTCTGATCTGAGCACGGAGTTTAAATTTTGATCTGTATTGATAAAAACGAAGTTTTGGATAAAGGTACGGCTGCGGCGCTGGGCGTTTTCGACGGGCTGCATCTGGGGCACCAAAAGGTGCTCGGCGGCGCGTTGGCGGCGGCTAAAGAGCTTGGCTGCGCGCCCGCGGTGTTTACATTTCGCAGCGGCAGCGTTACCTCAAAAGATATAGCGGGCACGCTGACTACCGAGGCGGACAAGCTGAAAATGCTCGACAGCATGGGCTTTGAATACGCGCTGGCGGCAGATTTCGCCGAGCTGAAAGACATGAGCGCGGAGGATTTTGTAAATCAGGTGCTTAAAGGCAGGCTGAATACGCGCTGCGTGGTCTGCGGCGAGGATTTTCGCTTCGGCAGGGGCGGCGCGGGCGATGTGAACGCCCTGCGCGAGATCTGCGGCGAACTGGGCATAGAGGTACGCGCGGTGAAAAAGCTATCGCTCGGCGGGGCGGAGGTAAGCTCTACCCGCATACGCGCGCTGATAGAGCGCGGCGAGATAGCAGCGGCGAACGAGTTGCTCGGCAGGCGCTACGGCTACACTATAAAAGTAGAGCACGGCGCGCAGCTCGGCAGAACATGGGATTTCCCGACTATAAATCAGCCGCTGCCGGAGGGGCTGGTGCTCCCGCGGTTCGGCGTTTACGCGGCTAAGGTGCTTGTAGACGGCGAGTGGCTGGCGGGCGTGACGAATATCGGCGTAAAGCCCACCGTAAGCAAGTCCGCGCCGCCGCTTGCGGAAACTTTCATAATCGGCTGCCACAAAGACCTCTACGGCAAGGCTCTGCCGATAGAGCTGTACGAGTTTGTGCGCCCCGAAAGGGTTTTCGCAAACTTCGGCGAGCTGCGTGACGAGATAGCGCGCAACACCGAGCAGGTGAAGGAGTATTTTAAACATAGCTAAGGCGGCGCGGCTCGTACCACGGGAAATATCCATCACCGAAAGGATAAGACTTATATTTGAAAGGAATGTATATAAATGAACAAAGTCAGAACCAGATTTGCACCCTCACCTACGGGATATATGCACATCGGAAACCTAAGAACTGCACTTTTCACTTACCTTATAGCGAAACAGCGCGGCGGAGATTTTATCCTCAGAATAGAGGATACCGACCGTGAGCGCCTTGTAGAGGGCGCTACGCAGGTAATATACGACACCCTGCGCGACGTAGGTCTTAACTGGGACGAAGGCCCTGATATTGGCGGCCCCGTAGGCCCTTACATCCAGTCGGAAAGAATGGGTATGTTCAAGCAGTACGCCGAGCAGCTCGTAGAAAAGGGCGAGGCTTACTACTGCTTCTGCGATAAGGAGCGACTTGAGGAAGTTCGCGCTATACAGGAAGCTAGCGGCATAATGCCTATGTACGACCGCCACTGCCGCGACCTGCCTAAGGAAGAGGTAGAGGCAAAGCTCGCTGCGGGCGTGCCCTACGTTATCCGCCAGAAAGTCCCTACCGAGGGCGAGGTTACTTTCCACGACGAGCTTTACGGCGATATTACCACCCCCTGCGAAGTTCTCGACGACCAGATACTTATAAAGACCGACGGTATGCCTACCTACAATTTCGCGAACGTAGTAGACGACCACCTTATGGGAATCACCCACGTTGTAAGAGGAAACGAGTATCTCTCCTCCGCGCCGAAATATTCGCTGCTTTACAAAGCTTTCGGCTGGGAAGAGCCGGTGTATATCCACGTTGAGCACATCATGAAGGACAAGCAGCACAAGCTTGCGAAGCGCGACGGCGACGCTTCATATCAGGACCTTATCAAAAAGGGCTATCTGAAAGAAGCTGTAATAAACTACATCGCGCTGCTGGGCTGGGCGCCTAAGGGCGAGGAAGAGATATTCTCGCTGGAAGAGCTGGTAAAGGAATTTGACATTCACGGAATTTCAAAGTCTCCCGCTATATTCGACCCGATGAAGCTCAAGGCTATAAACGCTAAGTATATCAAGATGCTCACCCCCGAAGCTTTCTACGAGCACGCTCTGCCTTACCTCAAAGAGGGCATTAAGCGCGAGGATATTGACCTCAGCTACGTTGCAAGCCTGCTTCAGGCGCGCACCGAGGTCTTCACCGAGATACCCGAGATGGTAGACTTCATCGACGAGCTGCCCGATTATGATAAGGCGCTTTACGTTCACAAGAAGTCAAAGACCAATGAGGAGATAGCCCTCGATACCTTAAAGAGCGTTTTGCCCGTGCTCGAGGGTCTGGAGGACTGGAGCGTAGACGCTATCCACGACGCGCTCTTTACGCTGATAGCCGAAAAGGGCTGCAAGAACGCGATAGTGCTTTACCCCCTGCGCGTGGCAGTATCGGGCAAGGCTTTCACCCCCGGCGGCGGTATCGAGATCTGCTATATGCTCGGCAAAGACGACGCGCTGGCAAGGATCCGCAAAGGTATTGAAAAGCTTTCGTGATAACGTCACAATACTATCACATCAATGCGTTAAAATTATCATTGGAGTTTCTTGGGATAACGGGACAGACGCTTTCTGCCCCGCTTTGTCCTGCAATTTGGATTTGCGGAAAGGCGTGAATTTTCAAAATGATAGAGGTGCAGAACCTTTCAAAGCATTACGGCGACAAAGCCGCTGTAAATAACATATCGTTCACGGCGAACGATGGCGAGATACTCGGTTTCTTAGGCCCTAACGGCGCGGGAAAATCTACCACCATGAATATGCTCACGGGGTATATCTCTTCCACATCGGGCAAGGCTCTGATAAACGGTATCGACATACTGGAAGACCCCATAAAGGCGAAGAAGAACATAGGCTACCTGCCCGAACTTCCCCCGCTGTATATGGATATGACGGTAAAAGAATACTTAAATTTCATCTACGATCTGAAAAAGTGCAAGCTGCCCAGAGTTTCGCACCTGAAAGACATATGCGGGCTGGTAAAGATAGACCATGTTTACAACCGCGTTATACGAAATCTTTCAAAAGGTTACAGACAGAGAGTGGGCGTGGCGCAGGCGCTGGTGGGAAATCCCCCCGTGCTGATACTCGACGAGCCTACCGTAGGCCTTGACCCGAAGCAGATAATAGAGATACGCACGCTGATAAAAAAGCTGGGCAAAAACCACACTGTTATACTCTCCTCCCACATACTTTCCGAAGTTCAGGCGGTATGCGATAAGATAATAGTTATCAACGAGGGCAGGATAGTAGCTGACGATACCGAAACGAACCTTTCGGACAAGCTGACCGGCTCGCACATACTCACCGCCAAGATAGAGGGCGAGTACGAGAGCGTAGCGAAAAAGGTGCTCGCGATAGAGGGCGTAGAGGTTTGCAAACAGGTAAACGAAAACGAAGGCGTTATAGAGTACCGCATAGAAACGGAAGAGGGCAGAGATATTCGCCGCGAGCTTTTCAGCGCTATGGCGGAAAACGGCACGCCTATACTCGAACTGCGCTCGGCTGAGCTTTCGCTGGAAGATATATTCCTGCGGCTCACCATCGGCGAAGCGCCCGCAGGAATAAACGGAGGCGAAGAATAATATGGGAGCAATTTTCAGACGCGAGGTACAGTCATACTTCATCTCGCCTATCGGTTACATATTCTTAGCGGCGTTTTACGCTTTCTCGGCGTTTTTCTTCGCTACTTCTTCGCTGGCGCAGGGCAGCACCAAGATGAACACTATGTTCTCTCAGCTTATGATAATACTCGTGGTGCTTATCCCTATCCTTACCATGCGTACCATGTCGGAGGATAAAAAATCAAAGACAGACCAGTGCCTGCTGACCGCGCCCGTAAGTCTGGGCGGCATAGTAGCGGGCAAATTCTTAGCCGCGCTGCTGGTATACACCTGCGCGGTAGCCATCACCGTAGTATACGCAGTTATCCTTTCGGCATACGCCGAGATGGACTGGCTCGTTATCATCGGCAATATTGTGGGATTAGAGCTTTTCGGAGCTTCGTTCATAGCGGTAGGAATCTTTTGCAGCTCGCTCACCGAAAATCAGGTGGTAGCGGCGGTAATAAGCTTTATAAGCATACTGGCGCTGAATATGCTCTCGCTCATAGGTGATCTTGTACCTTGGAACTGGCTGGAAACTGTATGCACAAAGCTTTCCTTCTACGAGAGGTACAGCGGCTTTACTTACGGACTTTTTGACCTTTCAAACGTGCTTTTCTTTATCAGCGCGATAGTGGTATTTTTGTTCCTCACCGTGCGCGTGCTTGAAAAGCGCCGCTGGTCGTGACGCAAAGGGGGCTTGAGATATTATGAGCAATAAGAATAACGAAAATTTAGAGCCTCAGAAAGAGGGCGCGGGCGAGGAGTACGTTACCTCTACCGACTCTGCTAAGCTGCTTTCAGACGTGCTGGCAGACGAGAAAAAAGAGGCTGAGGATACCCCCGCCGCCGAGCAGGAAGCCGCCGATAACGCCGAAGCAGAAGATACCGAAGAGGAAAGCGGCAAGAGCGCTAAGGACAAAAAGAAGAGCAAGCACGAGATGAAAAAGCTGAAACACGGTATGCTTTCGGGCGTTTACATCGTGGTATTCATAGCCGTTATCGTGCTGGTGAACGTTATCTGCGGAATACTTTTTGATAAGTACCCGATAACTTTTGACCTTACCAAAAACAGCATCTACTCTATCTCGAAAGAGTCGGAGGAGTATGTGAAGAGCGTGGATACCGAAGTTGCGTTCAAGGTTTTCGCTACTGAGGACAGCTTCTCGGCTATCAACGATTACAGCAAACAGGCTGACGAAGTGCTCCAAAATTACAGAAAATACAATAACAAGATAAGCGTAGAGTACATCGACCTCGACTCCAACCCAGACGTTGTGAGCGAGTATTCAGATCAGAACCTTGCCGCTTACGACATCATCGCCGAGTCTACATCTAAGGATAAGAACGGCAATATCATCAAGGACGATAACGGCGACCCGCTGAAACGCGTCCGCAAGATCTCGCTGCTCGAGCTTGTAAATTTCACCGATGATTTTGAAACTCAGGCGCAGCAGACATACGGTGTATCCGCAAGCGACTACCTGCTCCAGTATTTCGGTACTGAGGCTGCGGCTTTCGCAAACATCGGCAGCGCGGGCGTGGTAGAGTCCTCAAACGCAGATCAGGCGTTCGTTTCCGCGCTTATGGCGGTAACCGACCCCGACCCCGTTACCGTAACTTTCCTCACCGGCAGAAATGAGAGCGACGACCTTTCGTACTTCCAGACCCTGCTCGAGGCTAACGGCTACACTGTAAACAGCATCGACATCAGAACTGAGGATATACCCGAGGACACCGACCTCTGCGTGCTCGCAGCGCCGCAGACCGACTACCTCGATACCGAGATACAGAAGATCTCCGACTTCCTCGATAACGGCGGCAAGCTCAAGAAAAACATGATCTACATGGCTTCCGCTCAGCAGGCAAGCACCCCGAACCTCGATGAATTTCTCGCTGAATATTACATCGAGATCGGCGACGGAATAATCTTCGACAACGATCAGCAGCACACCTATCAGAACAGCATGACGGGCGAGATACTCTCTATGGCGGACGATATAAACGACGGCTTTACGCAGGATATATCCTCCGACACTATACAGATAGCTTCCAGCTACTCGCGCCCGATAAAGATACTGGCTGAGGAAAAGGGCAAGCATTCGGCTACCGCCTATGTAAGCTCTACCGACAGCGCAAGCGTTATGGATACCTCTACCGGCAAGGCTACCGAAAACGGCAAGCAGATATACGCCGCGCTAGCTTCAAAGGCAGTATTCAATGACGACGGCACTACCGATTACTCAAACATCTTCGTATGCGGCTCGTACACCATGTTCTCAGATACTTACCTGATGTACTCGCAGTTCCAGAACAGAGAGTACCTGCTAAGCGTAGTAAACGGCATGACGGGCAAGACCACTACCGGCATCACCATAGAGCCTAAGGTAATAACCGGCAATATCTTCGACGTAGACGCCGCGGCTGTAAAGCGCCTGAAGATAATCTTCATCGGCGTTATACCCGTTGCCACACTGGTGATAGGTCTGACCATCTGGCTGAGAAGAAAGAACAGATGATAAATTTGTCATGTTGGCGATAAAGGAGAACGATACCCAATGAATTCAAAGGCAAAAGGCATAATCGTGTGCGCCGTGGTAGTGGCCTGCTTAGGCGGCACGCTGGCAATACTGGAGCTTACAGGCGCCGATACGGGCGACAGCTCTTCGGCAGTTACAAGATCGGCAAGCACCTCTTCCGAAAAGGACGAATCGGTGAAGCTGGTGGATAAGCAGGCGGCGGACGTGGCAGAGCTTACCGCGGTGAACGAAAACGGCAGCTTTACCTACTACCGCGATACCGAAACGGGCAAGGAAACTACGGGTATCCGCGAGCTGGAGGGCATAGAGCTGAACACATCTATGGTGAGCGACCTCGCTTCCGACGCTTCGCAGCTTAAAGCTTACAAGCTGGTAGAGAGCGACTCGCAAGACCTTGCAAAATACGGCTTTGAAACGCCTTACGCCACATTTACCGTTAAGTTTACCGACGGCACCGAGCGTACTTTCGTAGTAGGCGACAGCGCCCCGCAGAACCGTTACAGATACCTGCATGAAGACGGCTCGAATGACGTTTACATGATACTGGAATCTACCGTGAAGTATTATGCTGAGCGCAAAGAGGCTTTTGCGGCTACTACGCTGCTCACAAAGCCCTCTGACGACGATATGCCCGCATTCGGCACGCTGACGATAGAGCGCAGCGACATCGACTACAAAATGGTATTCCGGCAGGACAGCGAAGAAGTAAACGAGAAGATGAGCGACAATATGGCTTCGCAGCAGGTAATGACCGAGCCGATATTCTCGTATCTGAACGTAGATACCGCTACCGATACCCTTTACGGACTGTACGGACTCACCGCGCAGGAGGCGGAAGTAGTTTTCCCCGACAAGGCGGATATGAAAAAGTACGGCTTGGATAAGCCCCGCGCTACCGTTACATACACGGGCGACGGCTATGATTACAAACTCACCATCGGCGACGAGTATCACGAAGTAAACGACGACGGCGAGGAGCAGTCGGCTGTATCGGCTTACTACTGCTACTTCACCGGCGTAGACGGCAAGGACGCTATCTGGAAGATCGACGCTTCGGCGCTGCCTTGGGTAACGCTCGAGCCGGGCGACATAGTTTCGGGCATGATGACCTGGAACATGGTAGTGGACGTAGACAACATAAAGATGGAGGGCGAGCTGGACACGCAGTTTGACCTTACTTCCGAAACTTCCGATGACGACGACAGCTCGGCTGACCTTACGAAAGCTGAGTGCGACGGCAAGGAGGTAAGCGTTGATACATTCAAGAGCTTCTATATGTACGTTCTTACTTGCCCGACCTCTGAGATAATCTTCGACCTGCCCGATGGCAAGCCGTACCAGAGCATCGAGATAAACTGCGCCGACGGCACGACTGACAGAATAGATTTCTATAAGGACACCGAGCGCCGCAGCATAGCGGTACTCAACGGCAAAACGCCTTATCGCATTGCCAGCTCTTGGGTAACGCGCCTTATCTCAAACGCGAAAGCCGTAAAGGACGGCGGCGAGGTAAGCAATACTTATTAACGATTAACGTCGCGCAAACTGACATTTTTCGCAGGCTGAATGTGATATGATTATAGATGTTCGCGAAAGAATGTGCAGAGCTTGTGATAAAATATCACGAAATTCTGAAAATGTGAAAAAAATCACAAAAAGGGCTTTTCAAAAGCGCAAAAATATGTTATAATTGTAACATAGCCGAAAAGCAAGCGAATTGATAAAATTAAAAACCCCCGAACGCACCGTCGGCGCAGGGGACTTGATACGCGAAATATACGGCGGAGAAAAGAGGCAGACACATGGCAGAAGATAAGAAAAGCTTTTTTACATACCGCGGAGTGCCGCTGGTACGAAAGGGAAACCTGATCTATTTTGGAAATATGTATGATGATTATGTAGTAATGATCGAGATACTGGGCACGGAGAAGCAGGGAGATCTTGACGTGGCGAACAAGGTGCGCATACGCAAGATGGCTACCGACCCTACCGTACCTCCGAAGGATCAGATAGTTAAAAAGGCAGAAAAAGAGAGCCTTTACGAGGCGCTCGATATAGCCTGCGCATGGCTGAAAATAAGCTGAATTTAACAAACAAGCGCCGCATATCGCGAAGATGTGCGGCGTTTTTATATGCAAAAAATCGCCCGCGCAGTGTGTTGGAAAACTGCGTGGGCGATTTTCTCTATATGATTAGGAGAGGTAGAAATAATCGGTTTTGCGAAATATCAGCCGTTTGCGGGGCAGCCGCAGTGCTTGCTGAGAACGCTGTGGAGCGCGGCGGCGCTGCTTGAGCGAACGCGCTCGACTTTCAGGTTAGAGCGCTTAGCCTCCTGCGAAGCGCTTATGACCATTTTGTGGGAAACGGTGTTGGTAAAAAGCACGAGCAGGTCAGGGCTGCCGATCTTCTTTTTCAGCGCGCCGCTTTCTTTTGTAAAGACCTTAGCCTTGCAGCCGTAAGATTTGCAGATGCTCTCATACTGGCCCGCCATACATTCATTTCCGCCAACTATAACGATACTCATTAGATACTCCCTTCAACTTGCGTTAGCATAAGCTAACCAATTACTGAAAAAACAGGCAAATGCGCGCATAAAGCCGACATTATCCATCGCCGCAAAAATATCAAGCGCCGCACTGCCGAAAAATACTTATCAATTGCAGTTAGTCTTTGCTAACCGTAATCATATTATATCATACTGAGAAGCGGTGTGTCAATGGGTATAGAAAAGTTTATAGTTTGTTTTTGGATTGTTAAGAATTTGAGGGGCAATTTTTCCTCCACCCCCGATAAAACGCCGCGCCTACCGCCGTGGTTATCACCTCGGTTATCGGGAATGTCAGCCAGAACCAGTACAGCCCGAAGCGCGCGAATATCCAGCCCAGCGGCACGAAAAGCACTACCGTGCGCAGTATCGTCAGCAGCGAGCTTTTCGCGGGGGAATTTATCGCTTGGAAGAAAACGGGGAATATCAGCGATGTTACCATCGGTATGAAACTTACGCCGATGAAGCGGAAGCCGTGCGCGCCTATCGAGATCACCTCGCGGCTGTCCGTGAAAACGCTCAGCATTTGCGTGGGGATAAGCTCGAAACAAAGCGTGCCCAGCGCCATCAGCGCAAGACCAAGCAGCACCGCGTCTTTCAGAGTGCGGCGGCAGCGGTCGTAACGGCGCGCGGCGTAGTTGAAACTCAGCAGCGGAACTATGCAGGTCTGCATAGCGCCGAGCGGTATAAAGAAGAACGACTGCCATTTGTAGTAAAGCCCCAGCGCGGTGACGGCGTTGTCCGAAAAGTCTTTCAAAATAAGGTTCAGACCCAGTATGTAAAAGGTGTACGCCGACTGCATGAGTATGTTCGGAAAGCCCAGCGTGTATATGCGCTTGATGTAGCTGCGGTATTTCGCAAGCGCGGGCGAGCGCCGCAGACCTCCGCGCATTACGATCAGCGCCGCCGCTATTTGCCCCGTGACCGTCGCGATAGCTGCGCCCGATATACCCAGCTTCGGGAAAAAGCCAAGCCCGAATATCAGCAGCGGGTCGAGCACTATGTTCACCACCGCGCCGATCATCTGCGCCGCCATCGGCCGCTTCATGTTGCCCTCAGCCTGCAAAACTTTCGTCCATATGCTCTCGAAAAAAAGCCCGAAGCTGAAAACGCAGACTATCCTGCCGTAGGCCACTACGTCGCGCGCAACGTCTGCCGAGGGGGTGGACATCTTCGCGTAAAACGGCATTATCGCATAGCATACCGCGGCGAAGATCAGCCACATCGCGCCCGCCAGCAGCACGCCCGTGCCCGCCGCCTCGTCGCTTTTGTGCCGCTTGCCGATGCCCATGTAGTGCGCCATAAGCGTGTTTATGCCGACCCCCGTGCCGACAGCTATGGCTATCATGAGAAGCTGAACGGGTAGATTATCGAAAGCGCGGTAAGCCCCGTGGCGGAGCATTTGCCGACGAAAAAGCTGTCTACTATGTTGTAAAGCGCCTGTATCAACTGCGCCGCCATTACGGGTGGTGCCAGCCGCAGCAGTATGCGCATTACGCTGCCGCTGCCAAAATCTATGTTTTCAGATGAACGTGCCATTTTATTAACCTGCCTTGAAATGTGAAAAACTTCGCTAAAACGCTCAATTATATATTATAGCACCGCGTATGAGATTTTGCAATGTATTTTTTGTGTCGTGAAGATTATTTTGATATAAAAACGCGCTCACAAGTCTGCCGATAAATTTATGTACGCTATTTTTGTGCAGAATTTTCAAAAATGCTGTTGCAATTTTGCTTTTTTTGTGTTATAATTAAGGTATTAACTGTGCATGGATACCCGTGTGACTTTACACGGAACGCCGTGTTGAAAGGAATGGTAATATAATGAAAAAACTTATGCTGGGTAACGAGGCATTTGCACGCGGCCTTTTTGAAGCAGGCTGCGAGTTCGTTTCGTCTTACCCCGGCACTCCCTCGACCGAGGTCACGGAATATGCCGCTAAATATGACGAACTTTACGCTGAGTGGGCGCCTAACGAAAAGGTAGCTATGGAGGCCGCTCTCGGCGCTTCGATAGCCGGTAAGAGAAGCTTCTGCGGAATGAAGCACGTTGGTCTTAACGTTGCGGCTGACCCGCTCTATACAGCAGGCTACACCGGAGTAAACGGCGGCATGGTAATATGCGTTGCCGATGACCCCGGTCTGCACTCTTCGCAGAACGAGCAGGATTCCCGCCACCACGCCATCGCTTCCAAAGTAATGATGGTAGAGCCTTCTGATTCGCAGGAATGTAAGGATTTCACAATGGCGGCTTACGAGCTTTCAGAAAAGTTCGATACCCCCGTTATCGTGCGCCTTTCTACCAGAATAGCTCACTCGCAGTCGGCGGTTGAGCTGGGCGAGAGGGTAGTTCCCCCCACTAAGCCCTACGAGAAGAACCCCGCTAAGTTCGTAATGATGCCGGGCTTCGCTAAGAAGCGCCACACCGTGGTAGAGGCAAAGCTGGCTGAGGCCGCTAAATACGCTGAAACTTCGCCGCTCAATAAGGTGGAGTACAACAGCACCGAGATAGGCATTATCACCGCGGGCAACTGCTATCTTTATGCTAAAGAAGCCCTCGGCGACAAAGCTTCTTACTTAAAGCTCGGCGTTATCAACCCCCTGCCGATAGATATTATCCGCGATTTCGCCGCTAAGTGTGAAAGAGTTTACGTTATAGAAGAGCTTGACGACATAATCGAGTCGCACTGCAAAAAGAACGGCGTAGACGTTATCGGCAAAGAGCTTTTCGGCTGGGAGGGCGAGATCTCGCAGGCTATCGTTCGCGAAAAGATACTCGGCGAAAAGGCTGAAACTATGGAGTTTGAAGAGCCTGTACCTGTACGTCCCCCTGTAATGTGCGCAGGATGTCCTCACCGCGGACTTTTCTACTGCCTCTCGCAGCTCGGTGTTTACGTTTCGGGCGATATTGGCTGCTACACCCTCGGCGCTACCGCACCGCTTTCCGCTATGGATACCACCATCTGCATGGGCGCTTCCATCAGCGCGCTGCACGGCTATAACAAGGCGCTGGGCAAAGAGGCTGAGAAGAAGAGCGTTGCAGTTATCGGCGACTCTACCTTCATGCACAGCGGTATGACGGGTCTGGTAAATATAGCTTACAACGCTACAAATTCTACCGTTATCATTCTCGATAACTCCATCACTGGTATGACGGGCCATCAGCAGAACCCCACCACGGGCAAAAACCTCAAGGGCGACCCCGCCGCGGCTGTAAACCTCGAAGACCTCTGCCACGCTATCGGCATAAAGAGCGTTCGCGTTGCAGACCCCTACAACATGGCGGAAACTAAGAAGATAATTGAGGAAGAGCTTGCTAAGGAAGAGCCCTCTGTAATAATCTCGCGCCGTCCATGCGCTCTGCTGAAATATGTAAAGCACAACCCGCCCCTCAAGGCTGACCCCGAGAAGTGCGTAGGCTGTAAGCAGTGCCTGAAGATAGGATGTCCCGCAATATCCATTCACGACAAGAAGTGCGTCATCAACCACACCCAGTGCGTAGGCTGCGGCATATGCAAGGAAATGTGCAAACTCGACGCCATCAACTGATATTGATATGGATTTTTATTCGGTAGCCGCCGTGGCTCTGGGCGGAGCGCTTGGCGCGGCGGCGAGATATATGCTTACCTTGATACCATTCAAATGCGAACTGCCGCTCGCCACGCTGATAGCTAACCTCATCGGCGCGCTGGCGATAGGCTTTATCGCGGGGGCGGTATCGGTGCGCGGCGGCAACAAAAATTTCGTGCTCTTCTGCAAAACGGGTATCTGCGGAGGTTTCACCACCTTCTCGACCTTTTCGCTTGAAAGCGTAGGGCTGATAGAGGGCGGAAAGTACGGCATTGCGGCGGCGTACATAGCCGTCAGCCTTTTCGGCTGTCTGCTCGGCGTATTCGCGGGCAGCTCGCTTGCAAAGGCGCTGCTGAGGTAAGCGGCAACAAAAAATAAATTACAGGAGAAATTTAATATGAACAGATTTGAGCAGAGAAACAGCTACGGCGGCTCGCACGGGCTGATGGACTCCATCGACACCAACACCGGCGAAACTTCGGCATACGAAGACCCTCAGCAGTCGGATGCTTCCGCAAATATGGACGCTGCTAACGGCATGAACAACATGGGCAATGTTGGCAACATGAACGCGGGCATTTCCGATATGTACAGCCAGCCCCAGCAGGGTGGTTATCAGCAGGGTAACTATCAGCAAGGCGCTTATCAGCAAGGCGGCATGGGCGCTCCGCAGAACGGTTACTACAACGCAAATGCGAACGCAGGCGCGGCTGACATACCGAAGTACGATACTTTCCGCCCCGCGCGCAACGTCGCTTCGTCTGAGCGGTACATACTCGGCATAATCGGCGCGCTGATAGGCTCGGCGCTGGGAATGGTAGTTTGGTGCATATTCGGTATGCTCGGCTATATTTCTTGGATCGGCGGTCTGGCGCTCGCGGCAGGTGCTTTCTTCGGCTATATGATCGGTGCAAAGACCATCGGAAAACTGGGCATGCTGCTTATCGTGATAATTCTCGCAGGCTCGGTGTACGTCGGCAACAGACTTAGCTACTCCATCGACCTTTACAGAGAATTTCAAGACATTAAGGAAGACGACGCGGGCTTTTACGATTATTTCGATATGGACCCAAACGCCAGCATTCCCGAGATCTTTATGAATTTCGATCAATATTACGAAGGTCTGGGCGAAGTGTATGATTACATAAAGCTGTACAGCCCTGTAGAAATAAAAGACCTCACCGACCCGAGAGCGGCGTACTACGGCGACCTTGTGAAGAGCTACGTTATGACTGGCGTGGCTTCGCTGGTGTTCTTCCTCGACAGACGGCGCAAGGGTCTGATATGATCTCTCTCAACAAAAATACAACGCGCATAACACGCGCATTTATCCGAAAGGAATGAATAAAATGGAAACTAGATCTATAATGATAGTAGGAGTAGGCGGACAGGGTACGCTGCTTGCTTCGAGAATACTGGGCAGCGTTTTCCTCGCGCAGGGCTACGACGTAAAGGTGAGCGAAGTGCACGGAATGAGCCAGCGCGGCGGCTCGGTAGTTACATATGTAAAGTACGGCGATAAAGTTTACTCGCCCGTAGTGGAAAAGGGCGAGGCTGACGTTATCATCAGCTTTGAGCAGCTCGAGTCTGCTAGATGGCTGCCTTACCTCAAAAAGGGCGGCAAGCTTGTAACTTCCGACCAGATGCTCGACCCCATGCCCGTTATCACAGGCAAGGCGGCTTACCCCGAGAACATCATCGGCAAGATAAAGGATATGGGCGTTGAAGTTACCGCGGTAGACGCTCTCGACCTCGCCGAGCAGGCGGGCACGGCTAAGGCTGCGAACGTAGTGCTCATGGGCGTGGTATCCAAAAAGCTGCCTTTTGAAGAAAGCGTATGGCAGGCGGCGCTTGAGCAGTGCGTTCCCGCAAAGTTCCTCGAGCTGAACAAAAAGGCTTTCGAGCTGGGCAGAGAAGCGGTTTAAGATGAACGAGATAAACGCGCTTATCATAAAAATGACCGAGTATTATCGCGGCGACCCTAAGCGGATACAGCATTTTATAAAGGTGCACGAGTTCGCGCGGGTGATCGGCAGGGCAGAGGGGCTTGATATTCGCACCATGTACTGCCTCGACGTTGCTTCGGTAGTGCACGATATTGGCATAAAGCCTGCGGAGGAGAAGTACGGCGCGGGGCACTGCGGCGGTAAATTGCAGGAGCAGCTGGGCCCTGAGCCTGCGCGGAAAATGCTGACGGAGCTTGATCTCGAGAGCGAGATCATCGACCGCGTGTGCTTTTTGATAGCCCACCATCATACATACGATGGCGTAGAGGGGCTTGACTGGCAGATATTGCTTGAAGCCGATTTTCTCGTAAACGCTTACGAGGACGGACTCAGCAAAGAAGCTATAGGCAGCTTCCGCGATAAGGTGTTTACCACAAAAACAGGAATAAAGCTGGCGAACGATATGTTCGGGCTTTGATAATCGACAAAAATCAGTAAAAAAACAGGAGGTGTGTTCCAATGGGAAAATATTGGAACGAAGAGATCGAGTGTATGCCCCGTGAGCAGATGAAAAAGCTTCAGGACGAAAGACTCGCAGCGCAGGTAAAGCACGTTTGGGATAATGTGCCCTACTACCGCAAGATGATGGAAGAAAAAGGCGTTACCCCCGACGACATCAAGTCTACCGACGACCTGCACAAGCTGCCTTTTCTTACTAAGGCAGATCTGCGCGACGCTTACCCCTACGGTCTGCTCGCTAAACCGCTCGACGAGTGCGTAAGGATACACTCTACCAGCGGCACTACGGGCAAGCGCGTAGTGGCTTTCTACACTCAGCACGATATTGACCTTTGGGACGACTGCTGCGCCAGAGCGATAACCGCTGCGGGCGGCACTAAGAGCGACGTTTGTCAGGTAGCCTACGGCTTCGGACTTTTCACGGGCGGCGCGGGACTCAACGGCGGTTCGCACAAGGTAGGCTGCCTTACCCTGCCTATGTCCTCGGGCAACACCGAGCGCCAAATTCAGTTTATGCAAGACCTCGGCTCTACCATCCTCTGCTGCACGCCTTCTTACGCTGCGTACATCGGCGAAACGCTGAAAGAGATGGGCCTTACCCCCGACGATATAAAGCTGAAAGCAGGCATTTTCGGCGCTGAGCCTTGGACAGAGGAAATGCGCCACGAGATCGAAAAGTCGCTTGGCATAAAGGCTTACGATATTTACGGACTTACCGAAACCAGCGGCCCGGGCGTGGCTTTCGAGTGCGAAGCGCAGCAGGGTATGCACATCAACGAGGATAACTTCATAGCTGAGATAATCGACCCCGATACAGGCGAAGTTCTGCCCGAAGGCTCAAAGGGCGAGCTTGTTTTCACAAGCATAACTAAGGAAGCTTTCCCGCTGCTGAGATACCGCACCCGCGACATCTGCATACTCAGCCGCGAAAAATGCTCCTGCGGCAGAACGCTCATCAAAATGACCAAGCCTATGGGCAGAAGCGACGATATGCTCATCATCAAGGGCGTAAACGTATTCCCCTCGCAGATAGAGTCGGTGCTGCTCAAGATAAGCAAGGCTACGCCTAACTACCAGATAATAGTAGACCGCGTAGGCACTACCGATACTTTCGAGATACTCGTAGAGATCTCTGACGATATGTTCTCCGACACGGTAAAGACCATCGAAGAGCTTTCAAAGAAGATCTCGAACGACATACACTCTATACTGGGTATCCGCGCGAAGATCAAGCTGGTAGAGCCGAAGAGCATACCGCGCTCTGAGGGCAAGGCTGTACGCGTTATCGACAAGCGAAAGCTGGTGTAAATGGCTGCGCCGGGAGTGCTTTTCGCGGTGGACGCCCTCTGTATAGAGCGTCTGCGCGCGATGAAAACGGCTGAAAGGCCTGAGTATATATCGCAAGATTTGGAAGAACTTTACTTTGAGGAATACCCCGAGCGCACCTGCGAGCTTGAGGGTTCGTGGGAGTCTATGCACCGCGCATTCACGGGCGGGGATTTCACATTCGACGGCTTCGACAGCGAAAAGTGTCCGCTGGGCATGGCGATACTGGGCGGCGAGCTTTTATATTTCGACGGCGAAAAGTTTGACGATTACATAATATCGGCGAAAACGCCCGAGCAGGTAAAGGCTGTAAGCAGCGCCATAAGCGCGCTGACGGAAGCCGATTTCAAAAAAATGTACAAAAAGATCGGCAGCGATTATGAAGATAAAAGCGCCGAGGATTACGAATACACGCTGGAATTTTTGCAGGACAGCGTACCCTTCTGGCGCTTTGCGGCGGAACACGGGCTGTATGTCCTATTCACAGCGGAGATTTAATAAGTTCCACACAGGAATTTTAAACTAAAAAAGAAATGGGGTTATGAACATGACTGTAAAGCAGCTATCTATTTTTGTTGAAAACAGAGCGGGCAGACTTAGCGAGATAACTCGTCTGCTGGGCGATGCGGGCGTAAATATCCGCGCTATGAGCATTGCCGATACTAAGGATTTCGGCATACTGCGCCTTATCGTGAACGACAGCGAAAAGGCTCTCGAGGTGCTGAAAGCGAAGAGCTTTGCCGTTACCATCACTTCGGTGCTGGCTATCCGCATCAGCGACAAGCCGGGCGGACTTGCCGAGGCTATGGAGTGCCTTTACAAGGATAACATCAGCGTAGAGTATATGTACGCGGCGTTCCTCAGCGAGGCTGACGAGACCGCTTATCTGGTGCTGCGCGTTGACAAGGCCGACGAGGCTATCCGCGCGCTGGACGAGGGCGGCTTCAAGCTGGTATCTGACGAAGAGCTCAAATCCATGTAATTTGCATAATTAAAAACTAAAGCGGAGGACTCCTGAAAAATGGAGTTCTCCGCTTTTTTGTTTCTCAAATCATTTCTTGTCGTCTGAGGATATTAGCTCGACCTCTACCGTCGGGTTGTTGTCCTCCTTGTGGCCGTCGTCGATGGCGGGCAGGGTTATCAGCACGGTAGTGCCTACGTTTTCCTCGCTGTTTATCGTCAGCGTACCGCCGTGGCGGGTGATTATCTCGTTCGCAACGGCTAAGCCTATGCCCGAGCCGCGGCGCGTGTGGTTCGCCTTAAAGAACTTCGTCTTTACCTTAGGCAAGTCCTCTTTGGAAATGCCTATTCCCGTATCCGAGACCAGTATGCAGATGTCGCCCTTTTCCTCGTAAGCCTCTACCGAAACGGTGTCGCCCTTGTCGGAATACTTTATCGCGTTGTCCACGATGTTTATGAAAACCTGCCGCAGGCGGTTCTTATCGCCGTAAACGAAGGGCAGCATGGTAGGCTCGTAATAATTCAGCGTTATGCCGAGCGCGCGGGCGCGTTCCTGATAGATGAGCACGGTTTCTCCCAGCTCCGCCAAAATATCTATCTTATCCATTATCAGCGTCAGCCTGTTATCCTGTATGCGCGAGAAGTCAAGCAGCTCCTCGACCATTTGCGAAAGTCGCTCGGTTTCGGAAGTGATAACGCGCATACCCTTTTTGAACGTATCGGGGTCGTCGATGGCGGTGAGCGTTTCGCTCCAGCCCTTTATCGCGGTCAGCGGCGTGCGCAGTTCGTGCGATACTGAGGATATAAATTCGTTTTTCATCGACTCGGTGTTTGAAAGCTCCTGCGCCATGTAGTTTATCGACTCGCAGAGGTCGCCGAGTTCGTCGTCGCCCGTTTTCTCTATGCGCTCCGAAAAATCGCCTTTAGCTATCTTTCGCGCTATCTGCCCGATCTTGATGACTGGGTAAACTATCGAGCGTATGAAAAATCTGCCCGAGAGGTAGATTATCAGTATTATGATGATGAAAACGGCGCACATCGCGGCCATTATCATGATTATCTGGTGGTCGATGTTTTTCATCGAGCTCACCATTCGCAGCGCTTTGTATTCGCACCCGCTTATCGAGATCATGGCGGATACCGCGATGACCTTTTCGCCGCTCGGCAGGTCGAATACCGCGTATGCCATGCCGCTCTCGGCGTTCTGCGCCTGATCGAGGTCGGTCATGGGCGTGTCCTGCGAGGGCGAGAAGCCCGAAGAGGTAACGTCTACGCTGCCGTCGTTGTTTATCGCCATCAGCTCTATGCTGTCCTTTTCCTCGTAGCCCTCTACCAACGAGCGTATCTGCGAGGAGTAGTTTACGCTGCCGTCGCGCACGCCGTTTTGCAGGGTGTTGGTGATTATATTCATGCGCGAGGTCAGGTACTGGCGCGCCGAGCCGTAGTAGTAATTTTTCAGCAGCACGCCCAGCAGCACGCCGATAGCTATCAGCACGGCTATTACCACGCCTAAGCTGTTGCGCAGCCAGTGAGTGGCTATGCTTCTGCGCCCGAACCGGTTTTTGCTGCCGTCTGAGGCGGGCAGTTTCGCCTTGCCCGACTTTTTCGCGGCGCTTTTTCCCTCAGCGCCTTTTTTAAAAAACAATAGCCTTTCACCGCCTTTGCCGCAAAGTTTTAGTGAGTTTATCAGTTAGCCGACCACTTGTAGCCGAAGCCCCAAATTGTGAGTATGTACTTCGGGTTCGAGGGTTCGTCCTCTATCTTCATGCGTATTCTTCTGATGTTTACGTCTACTATCTTGTCGTCGCCGAAGTAGTTTTCGCCCCAAATGTGGTTGAGTATGCTGCTGCGGTCGAGGGCGGTGTTCTGATTTTTAAAGAAATACTCCATTATCTGGTACTCTACCTGCGTGAGGTCTATCTGAACGCCGTTCTTGAAAACGGTGCGGCTCTTTAGGTTTAGTGTGAAAGGGCCGCTGTTGATAACGGAAGCCGTTTCAGCCTTTGAGTGCACCATGTTTACGCGGCGGCAAACTGCGTCTACTCGCGCGATAAGCTCTGATATAGAGAAAGGCTTTGTTATGTAGTCGTCCGCGCCCATCATCAGCGAAGAGATCTTATCCATCTCCTGCGATTTTGCGGAAAGCATTATTATGCCCATAGTTTCGTTCTGCTCGCGGAATTTTTTGCACACCTGCATACCGTCTATGCCGGGCATCATTATGTCGAGCAGCGCCACGTCAAAGCCGCCGTCCTCGTTCTCAAAGGCTTTCAGCGCGTCCTCGCCGCAGCATACGTCTACTACGTCGTAGCCGCTGCGCTTTAGATTTATCACAACGAAATCTCTGATAGACTCTTCGTCCTCGCATACAAGAACTTTTTTCATTTCAGCCATTCCTTTCATTCAGTCGGTTTGTCAGTTTATCAGTTTATAATATAAAAACTATTCTGCACCTCGTCGATGGTGAGTATAAGTTTTTCGCGTTTGTTTGTGGGCAGCTTTACCAGATAGTCTATCTGTCCGCGAGAGGCGATGAGTTGGTAGCCGTCGTAGGTGTATTCGTCAGAGGCTTCCTTCGCCACGGTGCGTATTCGCATAAGCTCAGTCATGTCGGCGTTTATGTTGCCCATGTATTTGTAGAAAACCGCCTCGCCCGTATCGGCGTCCAGCTTTACTGTTACCGCCTCCGACCAGCGCGATGGGAAAGCGAGGGTATAGCCGTCGGCTACCGAGTAGTAGCCCGTTATCTTCGGCGAAAGCTCGTAGAAATCTTTGTACTGGCACCATGTGGTCTTTAAAAGCTGCTCTTCTAAAACAGCGTCCTCGTAGCCGAGCATTGGCTTAGTAGTCGGTATCTCGTAAACGCCGTCGTCGTCAACGTCGCTGCAATAGTACCCCGCGGGGCGCGTGCAGGTCGAGAGCATATCCGCGCTGCGCTGCGCTACGGGATTTTGCAGACCCGAGTAGCGGTAGAAGATTATTTCAGTCCTCAGCTGCCCGTCGGTATCCTGCTCGTCGATGTAAACTGCGTTGCCGCCGCCCGCTAGCCTGCCGCTGTAAGCCTGCAAATAGCTCTGCGTGCCCGCGCACATATCTATTCCGTCGTCTTTAGCTATCTTGCCGTTTTCGACGTGCAGCAGGTAAGCCTTTGCTGCGGCCGCAGCGTTTTCGGCATTCTGCGGCTTCTGAACAGTTATCAGCTCGTCAGAGCCGTCGGAATTTATATCCACAGCTTCCAGCAGCGAGTATGTGTCGGTGCCTATGCGCTGAAAGCTGCCATTATTAAAGGTATAGATCTCGAGGGTGTTGTCACCCGCCATGTTTTGGTAGCCGACGAGTATGTCGCGTTCGCCGCCCATAGATGATATTATCACCTTGTCGATCTCAGAGCCCGCGCCCGCAATTTCCTTTACCGAGTACCATGTGCCGTCCTCTTTTTTATCCAGCAGATTTACCCGTATGCCCTCGTTTTCAGAGCCGGAGTATTCGTAAAACACCAGCGCTTCGTCAGTAGGCTCGTCGTCGAGATTTGCTATGACGTATGCCGAGCGGTAAGCGCCGTTTCGCGGATATTTCAGCGTAACGTTTCTGCCAACGGCGGATATAAGCGCCTCGTGTATCTGCGACTGTTCTTCCGTCAGCTTAGGAGCGGCGAGCAGACCCTCAATGGTGAAATTTGCGCTTGAGCAGCCCGTACTGCCCGCAAAAACGAGCGCGGCGAGCGCCGAAGCGGCTATTTGTTTAAAAGCCAAGCCTGCCATGCCATCACAATCCTTTCTGAAAAAATATCCGCAGTGTTGTCATACACCTTATATTATAACACACGGCGAGAAAAAAATCAAGCATTTTTTCGCCGCGAAACTGCTTTGCAAAATTCGTCTTGACAAACTGATAGTTTAGTAGTATAATAGTAAGTAGCGGTTCGTCATGACATATGGGCGTGCCGCTCAAAAAACGCGCGGGTGCGCGGTATCTTTTGGGAGGAATTATAATGTCAAAGTTTTACATTACTACGCCGATCTATTACCCCTCGGGTAATCCGCATATCGGTCACTGCTATACCACCGTTGCGTGCGACTCTATCGCGCGGTATAAGCGAATGCAGGGCTACGATGTTATGTTCCTTACCGGCACCGATGAACACGGTCAGAAGATCGAGGAAAAGGCAAAGGAAAAAGGCGTTACCCCGCAGCAGTACGTTGACGATATAGTAAAAGTATTCAAGAACCTCTGGAGCTACATGAATATCAGCTACGACAGATACATCCGCACTACTGATGATTTCCACGTTGAAGCTATACAGAAGATCTTCAAAGAGCTGTATGACAGAGGTTATATATACAAGGGCGAGTACAAGGGCAAATACTGTACCCCCTGCGAGAGCTTTTGGACTCAGTCGCAGCTTGACGAAAACGGATGCTGTCCTGAGTGCCACCGCGAGGTAAAGGAGGCTTCGGAAGAGGCGTATTTCTTCAAGATGTCGCCATTTGCGGACAGGATAGAGAAGCTGCTCACCGAAACAGATTATCTCCAGCCCAAGACCCGCGCTACCGAGCTTATCAACAACTTCATCAAGCCCGGCCTTGAAGATCTCTGCGTTTCGAGAACATCGTTCACATGGGGCATACCCGTAACATTCGACCCCAAGCACGTTGTTTATGTATGGGTAGACGCGCTCTTTAACTACTGCACCGCGCTGGGCTACATGAACGAGGCGCACGACGATTTCGCAAAATTCTGGCCCGCAGACGTGCACATGGTGGCTAAGGACATCATGCGCTTCCACGCTATAATCTGGCCCGCGATGCTGATGGCTATGGATCTTCCTCTGCCGAAGCACCTCGCCGTACACGGCTGGATAACCTTTAACGGACAGAAAATGTCGAAGTCGCTCGGCAACGTGGTAGACCCCTTTATACTCGGTGAAAGATACGGCGCAGACGCTATCAGATACCATATACTGAGAGAGATGGCGCTCGGCGCGGACAGCTCGTTCTCTAACGAGATAATGATAAACAGAATAAATTCCGACCTTGCGAACGGCCTTGGCAACCTCGTATCGCGCACCGTGGCTATGGCTGCGAAGTATTTCGGCGGCACTCTGCCCGAAGAGCGCGAAGCAGGCGAATTTGACGACGAGCTGATAGCGGAAGCTACCGCACTGCGCGGCAAGGTAGACGCTTTCATCGACCAGACTCAGATAAACAACGCACTGGCTGAGATATTCAAGGTAGTTTCGCGCGCGAACAAGTACATCGACGAAACTACGCCATGGATACTGGGCAAGGACGAGAGCAAAAAAGCGCGCCTTGCGACGGTGCTTTACAACCTGCTCGAAACTATAAGAATAGTATCCACCCTGCTGAGCTGCTTTATGCCGACCACCATGCCGAAGGTATGGGAGCAGATAGGCGCGCAGGAGAGCGATATTAGCTACGAAAATGCAGGCAAATTCGGCGTTATGCCCGCAAACGTTACCGTTCATAAGGGTGATATAATCTTCCCGAGAATTGACGTTGAGAAAGAGATAGACGAGCTGAACAAGATAATCGGCGGACAGAGCGGCGAAGCTGAAAAGGCGGATGACGGCTTTGAGCCTGCCGAGCTTGGCGAAGAGATAACCATAGACGATTTTGCGAAGAGCGACCTGCGAGTAGCGCTGGTAAAGGAGTGCGAAAAGGTCAAGAAGTCGAAGAAGCTGCTTTGCTTACAGCTCGACGACGGCTTCGGCGGCAGACAGGTAGTATCAGGCATTGCGCAGTGGTACAAGCCCGAAGACCTCATCGGCAAAAAGGTCATAATAGTAGCGAACCTCAAGCCCGTGAAGCTCTGCGGCGTAGAGTCTAACGGCATGATATGCGCGGCGGACGCTCCCGACGGCTCGGCGAAGGTGATCTTCCCCGATCAGGATCTGCCCTGCGGCTCTAAGATAAGATAATAAAAAAGCGGGGCGAAAGCTCCGCATATGCGCCCGTAGCTCAGCTGGATAGAGTGACAGACTCCGACTCTGTAGGCCATGCGTTCGAATCGCACCGGGCGTACCATATAAAAATCGACCCGTACTTTTTACAGTGCGGGTCTTTTTTGCGTGTATTTTTATGAGAGATGGAGGACGTTCAGCAGGAATATCCAGCTTGTGCCGTAGTAGGCTACCACCGCCACAAGGTCGTTCAGCGTGGTTATCATCGGGCCGGAAGCTACGGCGGGGTCGATGTTGATCTTCTTGAAAAAGAGCGGCGTGAGCGTGCCGACCGCGCTCGAAACGATTATCGCGATTATCAGCGAGATGCCGATGCAGCCCGACATCGCAAAGGCGTACAGAATATCCTTGCCCTTGAAAATGCAGATGTAAAGCCCTACCGCGATGAAAGAGAGCACGCCGATGAGCGTGCCGTTTAGCAGACCGACCCGCATTTCTTTTGAGATGAGGTGCAGCTTTTGCTTTAGCGTAAGGCTGCCGTCGGTGAGAACGCGGATAGTTACGGCCAGCGACTGCGTGCCGACGTTTCCCGCCATATCCAGTATCAGCGATTGGAATGCAACGATGAGCGTAAGCTGCGCGACAACCTTTTCAAACGCGCCGACTACGGTAGAAACCACCATGCCCAGACCGAGCAGTATCAGCAGCCAAGGCAGGCGCTTTTTCACGCTGGCGAGCACCGGCTCGTTGAGATCTTCCTCGGCGGAAAGACCGCCCAGCTGTGCGTAATCCTCGCCCATCTCGTCGTCCGAAGCTTCGATGATATTCTGCGCGGTGATAACGCCGAGCAGTTTGTTTTCATCGTCCAGCACGGGGATGATGTACTCGGAGTAGTCTTTC
The DNA here is from genome assembly GCA_048252855.1 of Ruminococcus sp. Lineage (GTDB taxonomy): Bacteria > Bacillota > Clostridia > Oscillospirales > Ruminococcaceae > YE71. The sequence continues at coordinate 2,377 of DBEZOM010000231.1, read as the reverse complement.
AGCTTTTCGATACAGTCGGCGGTCTGCTCATTGGCGTAAACGTAGGGGAAAGACGTAGCGGTAATGCTTTCCAGCGCGGTGGAGCTGTCCGCCGTGATAAGATCTTTGAGGTCGATAGCCCCGCTGAACACGTTGCTTTCATCGACAACGAAAAGGGTAGAGATGTTGTCGTTTTTGCGCGCCTGACTTACCAGCGCGGTCATAGCCTGTTTTACCGACATATCTTCGCCGATGATTATGCAGTTGGTAGTCATGCGGCTGCCTATCTCTTCCTCGTCGAAAGAGGCGATGAGCCGAAGTTCGGTGCGTATGGCAGGCTCTACCGCTTCGAGGATAAGGCTGCGCCTGTCTTTATCCGTTTCCGCGAGTATATTCACGGCGGTGTCGGTATCAAGCTCGGCTATCAGCTCCGCCGCCTTGTGAATATCCATCTCGCTGAGGTACTCGCCCGCCTGTTTTTCCTCGAGGTACTCGAATATCTCAGCGAGCATTTCAAGGCTGCAAACGCGGTAAAATTTCTTTCTGTTCTGAACGGTAAGCGTGCAGATGACCTCGGCAATATCGCTGCCGTGGTAATCGTCGAGCCTATTCATCATAGCCTTAGGCGAATCGTTTCCGTTGATGATAGCCGCTATCTCATCGAGCGCGGTGATGTTTTTGAGTTCAGTATTCTTCATTGGTTTGTCCTCCGTTTCATTTTACTGACGTGAGGGACAAACGGGCATAAAAATACCCGTGCATGAGCAGGTCACGCACGGGCAGGCATATCAGATCACAGCGAACAAAATGGCAGCGCAAAGCGAAGCCCATCGGCTGTTTTCAAAAATACGCAATATCGCCCGTTAGACCCGCAACTGTCGCCGTTTGCCAATTTATCCACCTCCGTGTTTATTTCTTTTGCTATTATAGCACGTTTCCGAGCGGTATTCAAGGCAGATTTATTGGTTGAAATGTTACGGGGGAGTTAAATGTGGTGCGGGTCATCAATAAAAAGGGCCGACATAAAAAGCCGACCCGAGCTTCGCTATATAACTTTGAATTGCGTCCATTTCTGCGATCTTAGGCGGCAAATGAATATCGCGCCGCGAAAAACAAGGTCTATGCTCATGCCTATCGCAACGCCTATAACGCCCCAGCCGAGCCACATTCCGAAAAGTGCCGAGAAGAAAAGCCTTGCCGCTATCGTAAGCGTTATCGAAACTATCATTGTGAATTTTACGTCGCCCGCTGCTCTCAGACCGTTGCCCAGCGAGCCTGCATACGGGTAAGCCAGCCCGTTGAAAATATTGTTTATCAGCACAAGCCATATCACCAGATCTTTTGCCTGCTGCGATATTGCCGAGTATTTCAGTATCAGCGGAGTGATGGCGAATATCGCGGCGTTCCAAAATATTGAAAGCGCGAGCGTTATCCTATTCAGCTTTTTGAAATAGAAATTTGCGGAGTTAATGTCGCCCGCGCCCATGCACTGACCGATGACCGTGGTGTATACAGGCGCCATCGCAAGCCCCATTATGGAAGCCAGCGACCATATGCTCTGCGCAACGCCGTTTGCGGCTATCTGATATGTGCCGAAAAGCGCGACCATGCTGGAGAGCGCGACTTTTACCAGCTGGTGCACTCCGTTTTCAACGCCGTTCGGCAGGGCGATGCCCATTACTTTTTTGAGGATCTGACCGTCACAGCAGAAAATGTCAGCCATTTTGTAGCGCACTTCATTTTTCCTGCCGAAGCAGAAAACGATTATCGCGGCGGCTGAAAGCAGGCGAGAGATCAGCGAGGGGTATGCCACGCCCGCCGCGCCTAAATGCAGCCAAAACACGCCAACGCAGTTGCCCACAACGTTTATGATATTCGTCACCAGTGAGATGTACATAGTAACGTTAGTTTTTCTTATGCTTCGGCAGAGTGCCGTGCCCGCGTCGTAGACCGCGAGGGCGGGCAGCGAAAGGGTAGTGATGAGCAGGTAGTCGTCGCAGGCGTTCATAACGTTCTGCTCTATCTTGCCGAACAGCAGGTGCAAAAGCTGCTTATGGAACGCCATTATCAGAACCGTCATGATGATGGAAACAACGGCAGAGATCATGAGAAGCTGTCCCGCCGAGCGCGAAGCCTTTTCATTTTGCCTATTGCCGATATACTGGCTGATTATTACAGCGCCGCCCGAAGAAAGCGCGGTGAAGAGAAAAATCAGCACGGTATTGAAAGATGTAACGAGCGAAACGCCCGAAACGTCAGCCTCGCTCGAAAAGCTGACCACGAAAGTATCTGCAATGCCGACGAACATAAGCAGAAACTGCTCGATAAAAAGCGGTATTATCAAATTCCGCAGATCTTTATTTGAAAACATGATGCTTTCCACGCCTCGATATTATTG
>DBEZOM010000230.1:0-4647 GCA_048252855.1 Ruminococcus sp. | reverse complement strand
AATATATCATGTATATTCAGATTTTCACGGCGGTTTGATAATGCTCAAACAAAAACGCCGAGGAAACATCTGCTGACGTAAATACTGAGCGGCCGCACGCGGAAAACTCTCGGCGAGCGCCGCCTTGACTAAAAAGGTGGAATTATAAAAATGGGACTTATGAACGCGCTGTTTGGAAACTACTCCAAAAAAGAGCTGAAAAGAATTGAGCCTATAAAGCAGAAGGTGCTCGATCTTGAACCGAAATACTCAAAGATGAGCGACCACGAGCTTAAAGAGCAGACGCAGATAATGAAAGACAAGCTCTCAGACGGACTGAGCAGCATGGACGAAATACTGCCCGACGCGCTCGCAGTTTGCCGCGAGGGCGCATGGCGCGTGCTTGGCAAAAAGCCTTTCCCCGTGCAGATAATCGGCGCTATCGTACTGCATCAGGGCCGTATTGCAGAAATGAAGACCGGTGAAGGTAAGACCCTCGTGGCCTGCCTCGCCGCCTACGCAAACGCGCTCGCGGGCAAGGGTGTGCACGTTGTAACCGTAAACGACTACCTCGCAAAATTCCAGTCGGAGGAAATGGGCAAGGTATTCCGCTTCCTCGGACTCAGCATCGGCTGCGTGCTCCAGGGCATGGATAAAGAAGTTAAGCGCGCCGCTTACAACGCAGACATTACCTACGGAACGAACAACGAGTTCGGTTTCGACTACCTGCGCGACAACATGGTAATCTACAAGAAAGATAAGGTACAGCGCGAGCACGCTTTCGCCATAGTGGACGAGGTGGACTCTATACTGATAGACGAAGCGCGTACACCGCTTATCATTTCGGGTCAGGGCGACGAATCTACCGAGCTTTACCAGCTTGCAGACCGCTTTGCTAAAACGCTCAAGCCCGTTACCGTAGTAGAGATGGACGATAAGGCTGATAACGACCTGCTCGACGGCGACTACATCATCGACGAAAAGGCGCGCACGGCTACTCTTACCAAGAGCGGCGTAAAGAAAGCGGAAAAGGCTTTCAACGTAATAAACCTTATGGACGCCGACAACATGACTCTTCTGCACCACATCAATCAGGCTATAAAGGCTAACGGTACTATGCGCCGCGATACCGACTACGTTGTAAAAGACGGCGAGGTACTTATAGTTGACGAATTTACAGGACGTATAATGGTCGGCAGACGCTTTAACGACGGTCTGCATCAGGCTATCGAAGCTAAGGAAGGCGTAAAGGTAGCGCGCGAGTCAAAGACCATTGCGACCATCACTTTCCAGAACTACTTCCGCCTTTACTCAAAGCTTTCGGGCATGACGGGTACTGCGCTGACGGAAGAGGACGAGTTTAGAGAGATATACAAGCTCGACGTTATAGAGATACCTACCAACAAGCCCGTAGTCCGCAAAGACCACCCCGACGTTATCTTCAAGACCGAGAAGGGCAAGTACGAAGCCGTTATCGACCAGATAATCGAGTGCCACGAAAAAGGTCAGCCCGTACTGGTCGGCACGGTATCGGTAGAAAAGTCAGAGTACCTCTCGCGCCTGCTGAAAAACAAGGGCGTAAAGCACCAGGTGCTCAACGCGAAGTATCATGAAAAGGAAGCTAAGATAGTAGCGCAGGCGGGTAAGTACGGCGCAGTTACCATAGCTACCAACATGGCGGGCCGTGGTACGGATATACTGCTCGGCGGTAACGCTGAGTACCTCGCTACCGAAGAGCTGAGAAAGCTGGATTACCCCGAGGAGATAATAGTAGAAGCTACCGGCTTCTCCGAGACCGAAGACGAGCAGATACTCGAAGCCCGCGGCAAGTACAGAGATTTCAGAAAGAAGTACGACGCCGAGGTAAAGGAAAAGGCTGAGCAGGTTCGCGAAGCAGGCGGACTTTACATAATAGGTACTGAAAGACACGAATCAAGACGTATAGACAACCAGCTTCGCGGACGTGCGGGACGTCAGGGCGACCCCGGCGAGAGCAAATTCTTCCTCTCACTGCAAGACGACCTTATGCGCCTCTTCGGCGGCGATAAGGTAACGGGCATGATGGACTCGCTAAAGGTAGACGAGAATATGCCTATACAGTCGAGAATGCTTACGAACATAATCGAGTCCTCGCAGAAGAAGATAGAGGGCAGAAACTTCAACATTCGTAAGAACGTACTGAATTACGACGACGTTATGAATACCCAGCGCGAGATCATCTACGGTCAGCGCCAGCAGGTTCTCAACGAGGAGGATATTCACGACAATATCATCAACATGATAAACCAGTTCATGGAGGACTGCGTGAATATGTACCTGCTCGACGACGAGATACACGACGACTGGAATTTGCCCGGTCTGCGCGACCACCTCATGGGTCTTGTGACGGTAGAAACAGACTTCAATTACACGCCCGAAGAGCTGGAGCGCATATCTAAAAAGGACATCGTAAAGCAGCTTCAGGACAGAGCTATGAAGATATATCAGAAGCGCGAGCAAGACCTCGGCGAAGATCTGCTGCGCGAGATAGAGCGCGTAGTGCTGCTGAAGGTGGTAGACCAGAAGTGGATGGCGCATATCGACGATATGGAACAGCTCAAGCGCGGTATCAGCCTGCGCTCTTACGGTCAGAAGAACCCCGTAGTAGAGTACCGTATGGAGGGCTTCGAGATGTTCGACGCTATGGTAGACTCTATCCGCGAGGATACTGTAAGAATGCTCTTTACCATACAGGTGCGCCGTCAGGCAGCGCCGAAGCGCGAGCAGGTTTTCAAAGCGGGCGGCACGAACAAGGGCTTTACCGCAAGAAAGACAGGCAAAAAGGTCGGCCCGAACGACCCCTGCCCCTGCGGAAGCGGCAAGAAGTACAAGAAGTGCTGCGGAGCACCCAATGCAGGAGCTAATACGGCAGAATAAATCTACTCTTCACGTCGATGGATGAAAAAAGCCGTCGGCGTTTTGAGGTTGAAAGGACGAAAATAAATTTATGAAAAATGCTTTTACAGCCTTTACCTCGGCAGATATACTGCTGCCGCGCGACGCTGAGTACGAAAAGTGGGCGGTGATAGCCTGCGACCAGTTCACCTCAGAGCCTGAATACTGGCAGGAAACGGAAAAGATAACCGAGGGCGCAGTTACCGCGCTAGACCTCATACTGCCCGAAATATACCTCGGCGAGGCGGACGTTGACAAGCGCATCGACAAAATTGCCGCCAATATGTACGGCTACCTCGACAGCGATGTTTTTGAAGAGCATAAAAACGCGCTGATATACGTCGAGCGCATACAGACCGACGGCGTGCTGAGGGCGGGCGTTGTAGGCGCAGTAGACCTCGAAGAATACGACTACTCAAAAGGCTCGACCTCGCAGATACGCGCGACGGAAGCTACCGTTACCGAGCGCATACCGCCCAGAATAAAAGTTCGCGAGAAAGCGCCGATAGAGCTGCCGCACATCATGATACTTATAGACGACGAGAAAAAAGCGCTCATCGAGCCGCTCGCCGAGCATAAGGACGATATGAAAAAGCTCTACGATTTTGAGCTTATGCAGGGCGGCGGCAGACTCGCGGGTTGGCTGCTGACCGATACGCTGAGGGACGAGCTGCTGGAAAATCTGGCGAAATTCTCGGAAAAAGAAGCCTTTGAAAAACGCTACGGTTTGGCAGATACCGCGCCGCTGACATTCGCGATGGGCGACGGAAACCACTCGCTAGCGACCGCGAAAGCGTATTACGAAAAGCTGAAAGCCGCGAACCCCAATAAGGACATGAGCGCCCACCCCGCGAGATTTGCACTGGCGGAGATAGTGAACCTGCACTCGCCCGCGCTGGATTTTGAGGCGATACATAGAATAGTCGGCACGGCGGATATTGACCAAATGATGGCGAAAATGACGGAAGAGCTGGGGCTGAGCGAAGAGCCTGCGGAGCAGAGCTTTGTAACAGTGCGCGGCGGCGAGAAAAAGAAGCTGTATGTGCATAAGCCGACCTCGAAGCTGACGGTAGGCTCGCTGCAAAATTTCTTAGATAAGTACCTTGCGGAGAATGGCGGAGATATAGACTATATCCACGGCACGGAGGTAGTAGAGAAGCTGGCGGCGGACGGCGAGAAGATAGGTTTTGTGCTGCCCGATATGGGTAAGGAGCAGCTTTTCCCGACGGTGATCGCGGACGGTGCGCTGCCGAGAAAGACATTCTCGATGGGACACGCGAGAGATAAGAGATATTATGTCGAGGCAAGAAAGATAACTGAGGAGAAATAAACCACGGCTGATAAAGTAGGTTTCTGAACTTAGTAAAAATCGCGGTGTAATAGTAATAGTACGCTCAAAAGCATAGCGTGAAATTAAAAAGCGCGGGATGCAACGACGCGTGGAAAGTCGGCTTCGCCGAATTTCCTAGAAGTTGGCTGCGCCAACTTCCCACTTTGTTTCCCTTACCAAACAAAAGATAGTCGCCTATCCAAAAATGCGGTTGCAAGGCGCGCGAGCTTTGCCGAGGGGGTCGAGTGGGCGAGAAGCCCCAATCGTCGCCGTCCGCAGACGGCGAAATCCCCACCGTAGGGCGCTCCGCATAGGGTGAATTGAAAATCAGTCCGGTGGACTGATTTTCAAGAGGGGCATGCCCTGCAAGAGAGGGCTGCCCCTAGTAGGTCGCCCAACAAACG
>DBEZOM010000229.1:0-2533 GCA_048252855.1 Ruminococcus sp. | reverse complement strand
TTTTAGCGCAGACCGCATTCCGCGCTAAAACTTTTCGCCGAGTATACCTTATATAAACGTACCTTATATAAAGGGCGCTTGTGTGCACTCGGCTCACGAACAAAAATATCTATAATCATTATAGCAAAATTCCGATGATTTGTCAATGGAAATTGTGATTTTTATAGCGGCAGAGGTCGGCGAAAAGGGTGTAAATACCGGTTTATTTATCAAGACCCATTTTTAGTCTGCGAATGACCTCGTCGCACAGCTCAGAGGCGGCCTCGCAGCTTACACTTTCTGTAAATATCACTATGCCGCGGCGGTGTCGCAGAGGGCGCACCATCGCACGCGTAGTCCCGTCGCTTATCACAACGCCGTCGCCGCCCTCGCGCCTACACCCCAACACTCGGCAGATCTCACCCGCCGAAGCCTTGCTCGCCGCAAACCGTTGCGAAGAGTAAAAATGCGGTATATATGCCATTGCTTGTGCAAGAGTTAACCGATGCGAACTCAGATAATTGCAGACCGTGCAAAGCAACTCCAGTCCGTCGCGCACGAAGAAATTGTCCGGGCGCTCAGCCACCGCACGCGCTGCATCGTCGCCGCCGCCCGCCTGCTCAAAATAGCGGTAAAGCTTGCCACCGAGCTGTTCCGCGAGCTTGTCGGCCGCCAGCGGGAAGGTGTTCGGAAGCGCCACCGGCAGGCCATGCTCGAAATTCGCCTTCGCCGCCAGCAAAGTCAGCCGCTCGCCCGTAACATAGCCCGTCGCGTCGGAATACGCCGTGCAGGTGCGCCCATCGCCCGAAATATGGAAGATCACGCGCTCGCCCGATAGGTCATTCTTGGGTCGGATAACATCATCTGACAGCCTAGCAAGCGCCGCATCGGCAGTTCTGACGTCCGCATTCAGACCGACAAACGCTTTCGGAAGCATTTGGTTAAGGTAGATTTTGTACAATTGCTTACAATCTGACATATTGCAATGCGAACCGTAGTAAGAATTTGGCAGTTGACGGTAACGCGCAAGCGAAGAAGCGCGCTCCACAGCCGTCTGAAGCTTCAGATCAAGCGGCAGACCCCCGCGCGACATCAGCCATATTTTATCTGTACCGCCATTATTTATGCACATACCGACGTCCGCGCCGAGCCGATTTATCAGAAACATGGTCTGCTGCGGGGTGGCCGTGCCGAGGGAAAACACCGTGACGCCCGCCGATTCCAGCCCGCTTTCAAACGCCGCCAACATCGCGCGGCTGCCCTCACCGCAGCTGCAAACCGCCGTACTGCCCTCGCGCAGCGCCGTGCCGACCGCCATCGCGAACCGCGCCGCGTCAGAGGGGGTCGCGCCGCTCGGAAACGTACAGCAGCCCTCCTCGTCAAGCGTCGGCTCGCCGCCGTGCCCGCATTTCACGTCCGCCGAAACGATCTCGCCCGCCTCAACGCGCCTTTCCGCGTAAATTTTCACGCCGCTCTCGACCCGCGCACCGCTTCCTATCAGACTGTTTTCGCCTATTACACAATTTTCTTCCAGCGAGCAGCTTGGTTTTACATGACTATTTGCACAGATAATAGCATTTTCAGCTTGCACACCCGCGCCAATATTTGCCGATTCGCCCACAATACAGCCGTTCAGCCGAGCGCGCGAACCTATCACGGCATTGTCGCCAACAACAGTATTTTCCAGCATGCAACCTTTTTCAAGCGTAACGTTCCTGCCAATATAGACCGGCTCGATCAGCGTGATACCTGCTTTTGGCAGTTCGGATATGTCACTTGCGCCACCATTTGTAAGCATCACGTGTGCTGCTTCTAACAGATCGGCAGGCGAATTTATCGGCGCAAACCCGGCATTTTCAAGGCAAACAAGCACATCGTCACCGCACTCGGCAAGCTCAGAGAGCAGCTCCGCCGACGAATTGGCAGGCGAATTTTTCAGCGCCTCCACTGCCTCAGCCGACAAGATCACCGCCCCGCAAAACACCTGCTCCGCCTTTTCGCAGGCCACAAGCCCGCCGATCTCAGTCAATTTGTCGTCCTCCGCACGCACATTCGCACCAAAACCGCGCTCACATTCAGCCGTCAGAACAGCCGCCGACGGACGATTTTCATTGTAAAACGCAAGAAGCTTGTCAAGCGGCAAAGCTTGATAGGTGTCAGCATTGAGAAGCAGAATGTCTTCGCCGTTCGCGATCTCGTTTAATTTATTCGCAAAATTCGACTCATACTGACAGAATTTCGGTTTCATATTTTTAAATCTATCGGTCAGCAGATACTCTTCTATCCGCCGCGAGAGATAGTCGCCGATAACGTAAATATCGCTCACACCGTTTGAATAAGCATTCTCAACAGCGCGACACAGCGGCGTTACACCGGCTATCTCAAACCCGCAGAGCGGCATTCTCTCCGTTACGGGCAACAGTGCCGAAGCTTTTTCGGTATCCGTATTGCACAAAATTACTGCTTTCATATTTTAATATCCTCCAGACCGCGCAGACGCGCATATTTTCAGATAGATTATTGGTGGACATCGCCGCTGATATTCAGTAGTACA
>DBEZOM010000228.1:0-3473 GCA_048252855.1 Ruminococcus sp. | reverse complement strand
TTATAGCACATTGCCGATAAAATTTCAAGCGTTAATTACAACAAAACAGCAGAAATTTGTCCGCTTTTCCGACTTTTTTATTAAATTGGTGAAAATCTGCACGTCCATATTTTGCTTACGATTACAAAAAAAGCGCACGACAGTCCTTGCGGCCGCCATGCGCATTGTGATTATTCAGATAAGCTTTGTGCCCTCGTTGTCAATGTGGAACTCGCGCACCTGCCAGCCCGTAAGCCCCGCGTTTTCCAGCGAGAATTTCATCTTGCCCTCGAAAAACTCGTTGCTCTCGTCCGCGATAGCCATTATGGTCGGGCCTGCGCCGCTGATGAAAACGCCGTATGCGCCGTGCGTGTACGCGATGTCGAATACCTCGCGGCAGTTGGGGATAAGCTCCATTCTGTACGGCTGGTGCAGCTTGTCATGCACCGCGGTGCGCAGGTTCTCGAACTTGCCCGTCAGCAGGGAAGCTGAGAAGAGCGCCGCGCGGGATAGGTTGTACACCGCGTCCTTGTGCGAAACTTCTTTCGGCAGGCAGGCGCGGGCTTTTTCGGTCTTTAGCTCAAAATCGGGGATAAGCGCGGCGAATTTCAGCTTTGTGAAAACTTCCTGCTTTACCCAGTGCACCTTTCTGCCGTCGAAAACGGCGGTGACAATGCCGCCCAGCAGCGCGGGCGCGGTGTTGTCGGGGTGACCCTCTATCTGCGCGGCGAGGTCTACCAGATCGTCGGTGGTGAGGGGATTGCCGAGAAGCGTGTTTGCGCCGACGAGTCCCGCTACTATGCAGGCGGAGGACGAGCCTAAGCCGCGCGCCATCGGGATATTGTTGGTCTGACGCAGTTTCAGACCCTCCAGCTTTTTGCCGCAGACCTCGAAAAGGTCTTTCGCCGAAACGTAGATGAGGTTGCTTTCATCAGTAGGCACGGCAATATCGTCGGCAGAGGAGATCTCTACTCTGTCAGACTCTTCCATTTCAACGTAATTATAAAAGTTCAGCGCCAGACCCAGCGCGTCGAAGCCCGCGCCCAGATTTGCGCTGGTGGCGGGAATGCGAATCTTTATCATTTTAAAAAGCGCCTTTCTTGGGCGATTGCCCGAAATTTTTTGTCACTTTACTTTATCACTTTGCCGAGCAGCTCGGCGCTGTGCAGCTTTATGTGCTCCAGCATATGCCCGATGTTTCCCTCGCCCGCGTAGTGCTTCATATCGAAGAAATCGCGGCGCAGGTCAGTCCACACAAGGCGGTTTTCCTCGCCCTCGGGCTTTATCGGCTTGTTCAGCCTGCCGACGTACACTTCCACGAAGCAGTCGTCGAGCGGGTAGCAGAAATCCATAAGGTGCACCAGCTTGATGTCCTCGGCGGTGATGGCGGTCTCTTCCTCAAGCTCGCGGTAGGCTGCCGAGAGGTGCTCTTCGTCAGGCTCTATCTTACCGCCCACGAGGTTTAGCAGACCCTTGTAGGGGTCTTTTTTTCTCATGCACATCAGCCATCTGTCGGCGTCCTCGTTGAACACCGCTATACAATTGTAACCCTGCATTTTTTCATATCCTTCCACTTGGGCATTTCTCTGCCCTAAGCTCATGTTTGACTCAGCAAACATTGCGCTCTAAAAAGCAAAACCACACGCCGCCCTTTGGCGAAACGTGCGGCAAAGCTTTTAATTTATAGACAATATCAAAGAAGTCTGATCTTGCTCTTTATCTCAGCCGAGTGCGAGAGTATCGCGAGGTTGGCGTCGATGTCGCTCTCTACCATGGTCGGCGTGATGAATGCCAGCTCGTTTTCGGGGCGGTTCTTGCGCTCGATGTATGTCAGCTTGCCAAACATTTCCGAGATAGAGGCTTTCAGCTCGTCGGCGTTCTCAGCGTTTATGCGAACGTACATAGCCGTTTCAACGCTCTTGTAGTCAACTACATAGCCCTCTTCGTGGCAGTCTTCCCAAGAGATCATTACCGAGCGGTCTTTGTGCTTTAAGCAGTCGATTATGTCGCCCACTACTGCGGAAGCGGTAGGCAGCTTGCCCGCGCCCTGACCGTAGAAAAGTACGTCGCCAACGCCGTCGCCCGTAACGGATATAGCGTTGTAAACGCCGTCTACGGTAGCGAGCAGGTTGCTCTTAGATACCAGTCTGGGGCAAACTATTGCGGAAACTTTTCCATCGCCCGCGGGCTTTACAGAGCCGATGAGCTTTATAGCAAAGCCTGCGTTCTCAGCGTAAGCCACGTCGTCGAGCGTTATTTTTGAGATACCCGAGCAGTGTACGTTCTGCGGGTAGATGTGTTTTCCGTAAGCCAGCGAGCCGAGAATACAGATCTTGCGGCAAGCGTCGTGGCCCTCAACGTCGGCAGTGGGGTCTTTTTCAGCGTAGCCCAGTTCCTGAGCCATTTTCAGCGCAGTTTCAAAATCCAGCTGCTCTTTTATCATCTTAGTAAGTATGAAATTGGTAGTGCCGTTTAAGATACCGCTTATCTGCTCGATGGTGTTTCCGGCAAGGCACTTGTTCAGCGGGCGGATTATCGGTATGCCGCCGCCTACGCTTGCTTCAAAGAGGTAGTTGCAGTTGTGCTCGTGAGCTATTTTGAGCAGCTCAGCGCCCTTGTTCGCAACAAGCTCTTTGTTAGAGGTAACTACGCTCTTTCCTCTTTCGAGCGCCTGCTTAGTAAAGGTGTAAGCGGGGTTGATGCCGCCGATGACCTCGGCTACTACCTCTATCTCGTCGTCCTCAAGAACGGTGTTGAAGTCCTTTACCATTCTGTCGGCAAAGGGGCTGTCGGGGAAATCGCGCAGGTCTACGATGTACTTAATATCGCAGTCTCTGCCGACCTTAGCGTTTATCGACTCTCTGTTTTTCTCAAAAAGCTCTACCGTACCCGAGCCTACTACTCCATATCCTATAACAGCTACATTTTTCATACCAGATACTTCCTTCCTATTCTTTAAATGCGCAAATATTTACTTGTTTACAAGCACCTTGCTCTTGCCCGCCGCAATTTTTACGTCGAGCACGCCGTCTATCGCTGATAAGCTTTCGGAAAAGCCCGCGGTGTCTGACGTATCAGCCGAGTTTTCCGAGCGGTTTTCCTTCTGCACCGAGATTGATACCGCCGCCACGCCGTCTACGGGCGGGTTTTGGTTTATCTCGATGATATTCACGCCGAGCTCGTAAAGCTTTGATATTACAGCCGAAAGCACGCCCTGGCGGTCTGAGAGCAGCATATTTATCAGCATAACGCTGTCCTCGCCGCGCTCGTTGTATCTGAAAACCGAATCTTTATACTTGTAATACGCGCTGCGCGATATGCCCACTATTCGGCAAGCCTCAGAGGAGGACATCTGCTGCGAAGCGGCGCGAAGCTCTTTCGCGTGCAGCACCTTTATAATAACTTCGGGCAGTGCGCTTTCAGCCACTACCACAAAACCGCTGCTTTTTTCCATCTTGAAACAGTCCACCTCCAACGCACAACTGTATCTGCGT
>DBEZOM010000227.1:0-2882 GCA_048252855.1 Ruminococcus sp. | reverse complement strand
TTTTCCGCCGCCGAGGGTGTGTTCATTTGCTATCTCCTTGTATTTGCGTCCATATTCAGCCTTTCGCTGATGATGTATCGCGGGCGCTGCTTTATCTCCTCATATATTTTGGCGAGGTAGTAGCCTATTATGCCCAGGCTGAACATTATTATCGCCGAGGTGATGAGCTGCAGCAGTATCACGGTAGAAAAGCCCTCTGCCGAAGTGCCCATTATCTTCTGCACCAGCGTGTTTATGCCGAAAATGACGGCTATTATAAAGGTCACCACGCCCGCCACCGTTACCATCTGCATAGGCGCGGAGGTGAACGAGGTTATCGAGGTTATCGCGTACTTCACCAGCGAGGCAAAGCTGAATTTGCTGCTGCCCGACTGCCGCTCTGCCACGTCGAAATAAACGCACTCGGTCTTAAAGCCCACCCAGCTCGACATCGCGCGGAAGAAGGTAAGGCGCTCGGGCATTCTCAGCAGAGCCTCCACTGCGCGGCGGTCTAGCAGCTTGAAGTCAGAGGAATCCTCCATCTCCAGCCCCGAAACGCGCTGTATTATTTTGTAAAAAAGCTTCGCCATTCCGCGGTGCGCCGTGCTTTCCTTGCCGCGCGTGCGCTTTTTGGCTTCTACAATGTCCACGTCGCCCGCCTGCCAAAGCCTGTACATCTCTATTATAGTTTCGGGCGGGTGCTGTAAGTCGCAGTCGATTATTACGCAGGCGTCGCCTATCGCGTTTTCAAGTCCTGCGAATATCGCAGACTCTTTGCCGAAATTTCGGCTAAAGCTTATCGCCTTTATGCGCTCGTCGCTGGCTGCGAGCTGCGAGAGCCGCTGCCATGTGCGGTCGGAAGAGCCGTCGTTTATAAAAATTATCTCGTAGTCTATACAGTGCGCCGAGAGCAGCTTGCTTATAGCCGAAGCGGCGCGCGGCACGTTGTCCTGCTCATTGTAAGCGGGTATTATGACCGAAAGCACTTTTACTTACCTTCCTTCATTTCATACGTCATACGGGGTGCACGGCGTTGAAATCCATGCGGACTTTATTGAAAGCCGAAGCCGCGCAGAATATGTAGATTATCATGACTATCCTCGCGATCACGAGCACTACGCTGGCGTACACCTGCGCGTTGCCCGCGGGCAGCAGACGGTTGAGCACATCGCCCGCCGCGCCGATAGCTGTAAATATCGCGAGCTTTTTCCAAGTCTTCGCGAGGTTCACGAGCAGCGAGGGGGCGTTCACAAGCTCGTGGCGTGGCAGCATAAGCTTTATTATCTTGACGTACTGCGTGTAAAGCACCGCAGCCACCGTGCCCGCGCCGAGCACTATGCTTATAATATTGCCCGCCATGCCGCCTACTAAACCGAAATAGGTCAGCAGCGAGCCTGCCAGCCCCAGCGTAGAGAGGGCGCACACCGCCGCTATCAGCGGGCGCAGTCTGCTAAACCCCTCGGATACCGAGTCGGTCTCTTTAACGCCGCCATACATGAAGAACACGCCGGCGAGTTTCAGCGCGTAATTCAGCGGCATATCAAAATCAAGATTTATCGAGAGCAGGACAAAGCCTACTGTAAAAAAATTCATTGCCTAAAATACTCCTTAGCTGCGCGGCATCATGCCGAGTATGCGCGAAGCAAATTCGTTGAAGTTCTGAGTCTGTAAAATTACCTTGCCGGGGCCTGTAAGTTTTGTGTTGAAAAGTCCCTCGCCGCCGAAGAAGATGTTCTTCATTCCCTTTATCATCTGTATCTCGTACTGAACTGTGGGGTCGAAAGCCACGAGGTTGCCCGTATCGACGTAAAGCACTTCGCCGGGGGCAAGCGTTTTCTCAACTCTGTCGCCGTCGATCTCGAGGAAAAGCAGACCGTTTCCGACAGCCTGCTGGAGGATAAAGCCCTCGCCGCCGAAAAGACCCGCCGAGAATTTCTTTGTGAAGGTCATGTTCATCTGCACGCCGGGGGTAGCGCATAGAAACGCGCCCTTTTGGCAGATCAGCCCCTGATGCTGAGCAAGGTCGATGGGCACTATCTCGCCCGCTACGGTAGATGCGAAAGCTACGGTGGCGTTGTCCATAACGGCGGTGTATGTAGCCATGAACATCGACTCGCCTGCAAACATCTTTCTGCCCAGACCCTTTAGCACGCCGCCCTGAGTGGAGGTGGTCATCTCTACGCCCTGACTCATCCAAGCCATTCCGCCCGACTGGGTGTACATACTTTCGCCGCGGTTCAGTATAGTTTCGACCGCGGGCATGGTGCTGCCGATAATACGGTACTGCATAAATAATTCCTCTTTTCTGTTGTTCTATTTTATATTGATATTGTAAATGTATGCGTGTGAGCGGCTAAAATTCCACGCCGCGCCTTGCCGCCGCGCCCTTATCAAAAGGGTGGGCGAGCTTTTTCATTTCGGTGATGTAATCCGCCTGCTGAAAGAAAATATCGTCGGGCGTGTGACCCGTAATTACAAGCTCGCAGGGCGGCGCTTTCAGCAGATCATCTACCAGCGCACGGTCTACCGTGTCGGAAGAATAAGCGTCGCAAAGCTCGTCGAGCATGAGCATTTCGGGGCGCAGAGCCAGCGCTTTTTCAAGCATTTCGGTCTGCTGAGCCTTTAGCTCTAGCTTTTCCTGCTCGGTCATATCCCAAAGAAATTTCAGACCCTCGCGGCAGCGGAGCACGTCAACGCCCAGCTTTTCGAGCGACTTTACTTCGCCGCTGGGCGAGCCTTTTAAAAACTGCACTGCGGCGCAGGGAATATCCCAGCCGCGGGCGCGTATCAGCAGACCTGCGGCGGCAGAGGTCTTGCCCTTTCCGTCGCCGCAGTATAAATGTATCATATTATTTTTCATCAGAACCACACGCCGATGGTCAGCTTGACGATAAATACCATCA
>DBEZOM010000226.1:0-6483 GCA_048252855.1 Ruminococcus sp. | reverse complement strand
GTATAGCCCCTACTGGAGCTCGTTTAGAAGTTTGAAATCACACCTTATCAAAAACAACAAATCAATAGAGCTGGTGGAGTGATAGTATGAAGTGGACTGAAGACAGACAGCGTAAAGCTTCGCTCGCTAACGAACTTTACTGGACATTTATAGCCGCAGGGCTTAAAGTAAAAGACGTTGCATATCGGATCGAAGACGGCGAAGAAGTGTACGTCATTACTATGACGAATAATTACACATACCACGTCAATGTTACTTGCGACAGCCCTATGACTGCGGTATATGACGTAGTAAACTTTATGAAAAACAAATGAGGTGACCATAATGGATCAGAATAGAACTAAGCAGAAAGTGCTTGAAATATTTAATGAAGTGAAGAACACATCGTTCAGGAGCCTTGAGGACGCTGTAGAGGAGAACGGCATGGAATACGTTTTTGACGTGTGGCTAAGATACGAGGGTATCGTAGGATATACGTCCGACATCTTTGAGGTGCTTAACGCAGTAGGATTTAACATATCGATGCAGGAGGATTGGTAATATGAGCGATGAGTCTAAAGCAAGCATACTTGTTATCACATGGGCAGTCGCGTTTTGCGTAGGCTTGGCAAAAGGCGAGAGCACCGGGCTGCTTATCATTACGCTTGCAACAGCAGTTTTTGCAACGATCATACTGCTTGATATGTTGTGCGAACGAGCGAAAGCGGAGATACGGCTGAAACGCCGCCGACTGGCAATAAGAGAACGATTCTGCCGCGAAATGGCGGAGATCGAAAGGGGCTGTGATAATGAGCATAGGTGACAATTTCAAGAACAAGCGCATTGAACGCGACCTGTCGCAGGAAGAGCTATCGAAGCTTTCCGGTGTGTCAAAGCCGATGATCTCATATATCGAGCGCGGCAAGCGCGTTCCGTCGGTACTTACCGCCCAGAAGATCGCCCGCGTACTGCGCTGCACCATTGATGATCTTCTGGCAAGCTGATAGATGCCGAAACCGAGTCGAAAAAGGCTCGGTCTGTCGGGGACGGTCTCCCGGCACTGATGATGGCAGACCAAGTAAGGAGGTGTATTTATGACACTAAAGGAATTTAAGGCGCAAATGCTGGCGATCACAGTAGCTCAGGCTAAGGTACTAGCCGAAGTAAGCTGTCTTGAGGACATAAAAATAGAGCCTGAACAGCTCCGCAGGAATGTTGCGACCATTCTTGCCGTCCTCACAGAAACCGAAGAGTATCTGCTTAGCATAGCGAACGAGTGTTCTGGCTCTGATATATAGTATATCAGAAAACAAATGTTTTGTCAAGACCGTGGGAGGTGAAAACGTGGATCTTTTGACTGTAAAAGACGCGGCAATGCTTAAAGGCTGCAGCGAACAGTATGTACAAAAACTGTGCAAGAGCGGCAAGCTGTCTTGCGTGACCGAAATGAATGAACGTAATCGTCCGAGGTATATGATCCCCGTTTCATCGCTCCCGCCGGAGCTGCAAACAAGATACTACAAGCAGAAAGGCGAAACAAAAGCTGCTGAAATACAGCTAAAACACAGTTTAGAGCCTGTTAAAACCATAGAAGATTTTACCGCTCAGCAGCGTGAACTGATACAGAAATGGATCACGATCCTA
Organism: Ruminococcus sp.; assembly: GCA_048252855.1. Classification (GTDB taxonomy): domain Bacteria; phylum Bacillota; class Clostridia; order Oscillospirales; family Ruminococcaceae; genus YE71. The sequence goes on along the minus strand of DBEZOM010000226.1, from coordinate 4,860 downwards.
TCCGACTGGCAGCAATGCCGCGAGAATTATGCAGGCAATAAGACCGAAGCGGACAAGCTGTACATTGCTAAATGCAAGCTCGAGCACCCTGATGTAAAGGTGTCAATGGACATCATTTATCGCAAATGGGCAGCGTATAAAAAGGGCGAATTGCAAGGACTATGCGAGAATCGCGGCGGAAGCAATCGCGGCAAGAGCCACATAGATCCTGAGATATGGGAACAGTTTTGCTACCTGTATTTGTCAGAAAATAAGCCTACGGTATCGCGCTGCTATGAGCTTACCAAGACATGGACAGCTATCAATTACCCCGACGCGGCGGCAGATTTCGCAAGCGAGCAGTCTTTTAGGCGGCGCATCAAAACTGAGATACCGCAGGCGGTACTCATCTATATGCGTGACGGCGACAAAGCCATGAAGGACAAATGTCTGCCGTATATCAGCAGAATGTATGACAAACTGCACGCTAACGATGTTTGGATAGCTGATAACCACACATTCGACATCCAATCATACGATGAGGACAGCGGCATGATACACCGACTGTATCTTACGGCATTTCTGGACGCCAAAAGCGGCGTACTGGTCGGCTGGAACATTTGCAACAGCCCTAATTCACAGTCAACGATAATCGCGCTTCGGCACGGTATCATGCGATTCGGAATACCCAAGGCGGTTTACTTTGACAACGGTCGCGAATTTCTCACACATGACGTGGGCGGTAAAGGTCATAGGTCACGAAAGACTGATAACGAGGAGCTTGAACCTCCGACCATACTGCAGCGGCTCGGCATAGAAATGCACAACGCTATCGTTAGGAACGCTAAGGCGAAGCCGATAGAGCGCACATTTTCGACCGTTACACTGCAGTTTGCGCGAATGTTTGAGGGCTACTGCGGCGGCACTATCATGCAGCGACCGGAAAGTTTGAAACGCCGTATCAAGGAAGGCAAGCTCCCTTGCGACTTTGAAGTACGGGAACTGTTGGAAGACTGGATAGACGGCGACTACAATGTACAGCAGTACGGCGGCTCTGAGGCGGCATTTAAAGGCATGAGCCGTATAGAGGTCTGGAACAAGGACATAAAGCGCGTCGGCGTAAGAAAAGCTGCCGAAGCAGATCTTAACCTCATGCTCATGCGCTCGACTAGGGTACAAAAAGTCAAGAGAAACGGCGTATTTGTCAGCATAGCGGGCGAAAAGGTGTGGTATTACGACCCCGAAGATACTTACAGACATCTCGGCGAAGAGGTATATGTGCGCTATGATCCCGCCGACCTGCGGCAAGTACGAGTATACAGCAGCGAGGACAAGTATCTATGGACATGGCGCAGCGCGAACGAGCTGCTTGTAGACTATATCACAGAAACCAAAGAAGAAATATCTGACGCAATGGCTGTACAGCGCCGCACACAGCGGTTTATCAAAGCGGAAGCTAAAGAGATCACTGAGGGTCTTAACAGCGAACGCAGGATAGACCTCGCCGCGGCAGCTGCGCTCAAAGCGGCTGACGGCAAATCAGCATTTAAGATCATTATGCCTACTAACGTTATCGTAGTACGCGCGGACGAAGAAAATGAAGAGATATGCCAAAAAGCAGCCGGAGACAGCGTAGTCATTGATCTGGCAAAGATGAACCGAAATATTGAGAAGAGAAAAGAGGAGTGATCATGTTTGAATTTACAGAGCGCCAGCAGTGGGCGCTGGAGAAATTTCGCGAGCTAAGCGCAGAGCTGGGCAGCGGAAACAAAGCAGGAGAACAGGTAGGCGTATCCAACGCCACGATGTCAGCTATACGCTCCGGAACATACCGCGGCAATGTGGACAATCAGCTGGCAAAGCTCATCGCGTATTTTGAAACTAAGGAGGAAGCGGCAGGAACGTATGACCCTACCGAATATGTAGATACATCGGTATCGTCCAGCGTGTACGATACTATCCGCAATTGTCAGCTCAAGGGCGGACTTGCGATCGCCTGCGGAGATGCAGGCATAGGCAAAACACAGGCGGCAAAGCAGTTCGCCAAGGATCACGCCAGCAGCTGCATATACATAAGCGTAAATCCGTGTATCAAATCGCCAAAGTCGGTGCTCAAGCTGCTGGGCAGCAGATTTAACATATCTACATCAAGCCTCGACGAGCTTTGGCTGGCAGTCGCTAACAAGCTCTCTGACGGTATGGTGCTCATTATCGACGAAGCCCAACACCTCGGAATCAGGACGATAGAAACTCTCAGAAGTTTTTCCGACTATTTTGACGGCAAGGGACAGACGCTGGGGATATGTTTTGTCGGCAATCCTGAGACCGTATCACGGCTGGGCGGCAGGCAGAAAGCAGAGTTTGCGCAGATACGCAACCGCACCAAGCAGACAAAAATATTCACATCATCGCAGATAAGCAGCAAGGATATACGCCTACTGTTTCCCGCCATCGAAGAAAAGTCGGCGGAAGCCGAATTTCTGCTGAAAATAGCACACAGCTCACAGGCGGTGCGCGGAGCTGTAAACCTGTACTCCAACGCATATGACAATGGCAATACCACATACAAAGGACTTGTCGCGATGGCTAAATTTATGGAATTGGAGGTGTGACAGATGAAACATGGCAAAAATCCGACCAAAGCACAGAAACGGATAATGACATACTACCGACTATGCTATCAGGACTGGCTCGTCACGAAGTGTACCGACAAGGAGCTGCACATAGTGCACCGTTACACTGATACACAAAGGGTGCTGCGAAAAGTCAGCTTTGAGCACGATACTCGCTCCGCAGAAAGGAGCGTTTAGGCAACACCGTACAACTATTGTGTGCGATTTGCGCAGTCAGATTTTTCGTCAGATTGCCAAAAACCGACGCGGGCTAACTCGCGTTAGTTAAGGAGGTTTTTGGTGATATGGCGGAAAATATGCAAGCAAGGCGTACACAAAGCCGTTAGGCGGTAGTTGTGCGGCGTTGCCTAATGATGCCAAAGATACATCTTTGCAACATTTTTGACTGCGAGCGTGTGCGCCGCAATCAGTGCTGCAACTACTGCAATTACCGTATGATATGCAAAAATCGCTGCCTTAATAAGCACGACCTTTGCGGGCAGATGATATTCGCTGAAAATCGAAAGGAGATTGAACATGAACACAGAAAGTAAGCACAAAAGGCTGTCGAAGGCGGCAAGCTTGACCATACCGAAGGACATGAGGCTTGCCGCAGGCATACTGCCCGGTACGGCGGTAGATCTTACGGAGGTAAACGACGGTATACTTATCTCGAAGCACGTGCCCATATGCCGCTTCTGCGGCAGCCCCGAGAAAGTCGTAGAGTATCGCGGCGAAGAGATATGCGCAAAATGCGCCGCAGAAATATGCAAGGAGGCGACCGGAAATGCTTGAATGCGCTGATGAGAAGATACGCCGCTATAAGGCGATAAAGCAGAAGATAGCCGAACTCAAAGCAGAAGCTGACGGCATAGAAGCAGAGTTCCTCAAGGCTATGGAAAGCGACCTTGAGGACACGAAATACAAATCGGTATCATATTCTGACGGCGAGGGAAACAAGGTAACGGCGACTGAAGCTGAAAGCTTGAAAGTCATCTATCCGTCTTTCCTGAAAAACATTTTCGGGGCGGCGTACAAAGACGTAGTTACAGAAGAGGTAAGCTACAAGGTTTCGGCAGGAGCTGCGCGTATGCTTATCGCGTTGTATAACCGTGAGTATGTCAGCGGCGGAACGGTAGATCAGTTGGTCAAAACGCTGGGACTTGACGAGCGTACAGAAAAGGCACTTGTCAAAAAGCTCAAAGGCAAAAAGTTTGATACAGACGTTAAAAATCTCAGAAAATTCGGCGGACTTGATGAAGAAACCGCTAAGGAAAACGCATATCTTGTATCAGAAATATGCGTATGGGAAGATTTCATGCGGCTCATGGAGATAAATCAGCGTACATCGGAAAGCGACATTGCCGAAGCGCTCAAATGGATAGACGGAGCTATCACCGTAGATCAGACAGCCAAGATAAAGATAGACATCGCAAACTAAAGGAGGAGGGGCTATGGCGACCAAAGAACAGATAAGACGTATATACGGCATGGCGGCGGCATTGGGTATAAAAGGCAGCGGAAAAGATGACCTGCTGCATGAAATGGTATATGGGCTTACGGGCAAGACCTCCATCAAAGAGCTTACTGATAAAGACGTACAGTCTGTGATGGGCGAGCTCGTGCACCGCATGAGGTTTGCCGAAGCTCCTATAAAGTCTAAAAAGCCCAAGAAGCAGGAAGCTGATAACGAAGAGATCGGCAACTACGGGATGGCGACCAAAGAACAGCAGCGGCTTTGCTGGCGCTACTGCTATCGACTGAAAGAGCTTGACACTAAGCCTCAGCCGACAGATGTAGGCGACAGAATGGTAGGCGCTATCAAAAAGGTCTGCAATACTAACATAGTAAGCAAAGAAGAACCGTTTCGCTGCGTGACGCAGGAAGACGCGGCAAAGCTCATAGAACAGCTCAAACGTTATGTCAACACCGCAGAGCGGCGGGCTAAAAGGAGTGGTAAGCTTGTCGGAAGTTAAGATAAAATATGAGGAACTCAGCGACGAGCAGAAAAACCTTGTTGACTGCATAGGTGCAGAGGCGTTTATAAAGCTGGTCACCTGCTACGGCGGCACTACGCTGTATGTGCCAAAAGCCGACAGCCTTGCGCGAAGCAAACGTGACGAAGCGATACGAGCGGAGTTTGACGGATACAATTACCGTGAACTTTGCCGCAAATATAAGCTCAGCGAGCGCACTATAAGGTCAATTACCGCAGAGAAAAATAATCGGCTGCGAAATGCACCGCTTGCTGGACAGATAACCATAGAGG
>DBEZOM010000225.1:0-13402 GCA_048252855.1 Ruminococcus sp. | reverse complement strand
CCGGATAGCAGAAGAAAGGAAAGGGCTTTAAATATCATGACAGACAGACCCAGCGAAAGAATGCGCCGCCGCCTGCTGGTGTGGATGACGGTAATAATGCTGATAGTAGTAATATACACAGTAGCCTGCATATTCAAGGTTTCAGTAAAAGAGAGCAAAAAGTGGCAGACGCTTGCCAATTCTCAGCAGATAACCAGCACCACCGTTTCCGCCTCGCGCGGCACTATCTACGATACTAACGGGCAGGTGCTCGCGCAGAGCGCTACCGTATACACCGTGTATACCGACTGCGCTATGCTTTGGGAATACCTCGATGCTAAGGACGACAAGATACTGGAGTACAAAGCGGCGATAGCCGATGAATCAGACGAGAAAAAGCGCGCGGGCTATCAGGAAAAGCTCGACGCCTGCAAATCCTCGCAGGAAACTTACGACTCGCTCGTGAAATTCATGGCTAAGACCCTCGACCTCGACGAAAGCAAGATAGAGGGATATTTCAGCGATAAAAACAGCCGCTACGTTATCATGAAAAAAGAGGTAGAAAAGACCGACGCGGATAAGATAGAGAAATTCCTCACCGAAAATTCGCTCGACGGTATACGCTGCGACCCCACTACTAAGCGCTTCTACCCGCAGAACAGCCTTGCCGCTAACGTGATAGGCCATACCAATTACGACGGCGAGGGAATTTACGGACTGGAATCTTACTACAACGAGTACCTCTCGGGCGTGGACGGCAGAATAGTCACCGCCGCCGATAAGTACGGTACTGAGATACCTTATAAGTACAAGCAGAGATACGACGCGCAGGACGGCGACTCGCTTTACCTCAACATCGACATGAATATCCAGTATTATCTGGAAAAAGCTTTGGCGGACTGCGTTACTGAAAACAAGCCTGCCGAGCGTGCCTGCGGCATAATCATGAACCCGAAAACGGGCGAAGTTTACGCCATGGCGACAAATTACAGCTACGACCCCAACCAGCCTGCCGAGATAACTGACGACGCTACCGCGAGAAAACTCGCTATGCTCGACGAAAACTCGCAGGAGTACAAAGACCTGCGCCTGGACGCATGGAGCACCGAGTGGAAGAACAAGGCTATTTCGGAACTGTACTTCCCCGGCTCGGTATTCAAGGTAATAACCGGTTCGGCGGCGCTGGAAGAAAAAGCTATAACGCTTGATGACGTTTTCAGCTGCGGCACTTCCATACACGTCGAAGACCGCGATTTCAACTGCTGGTCTACTACCGACCACGGCGCGCAGAATCTTCAGCAAGCTATGGCAAACTCCTGCAACCCCGCTTTTGTACAGATAGGTCAGCGGCTCGGCATGGAGGGCTTCTTCAAATATTTGCAGGCTTACGGCTTTACCGAAAAGACGGGCATAGACCTCCCCGGCGAATCGAACGCTATTTATATGCCGCTCGAGAACATGGGTCAGGTAGCCCTCGCTTCCGAATCATTCGGACAGACCAACAAGGTAACGCCTATACAGATGATAACCGCATATTCGGCGGCGATAAACGGCGGATACCTTGTTACACCGCAGGTGGTAAACAAGATCTACGACTGCAACGGCAACGTTGTAAAGGACTACCAGCCCGTTATAAAGCGACAGGTTATCTCAGAAGACACCAGCGCCGCTATGCGCGAGATACTGGAAAACGTAGTATCTACCAACACAGGCTCTAACTCGTATATACAGGGCTACCGCATAGGCGGCAAGTCGGGTACTTCGCAGAAGATAGACGTTGATGCTACGGGTAATACTTACGTTTCGTCCTACTGCGCTTTTGCACCCGCCGACGACCCCGAAGTCATCATGCTTGTGATGGTAGACGACCCGCAGGGCGAGAAATTCTACGGCAGCCAGGTGGCAGCCCCCGTTTGCACTCAGGTGCTTTCGGAAGTTCTGCCCTACCTCGGTTTCTTCCCAGAATACACCGACGAAGAGCTTGCCGAGCTTGAGGTTTCCGTACCGAACGTAGAGTACCACACAGTTTCCGAAGCGAAGCAGACTATGAGCGCGCTAGGCCTTGAAGTAAACGTAGTAGGCGACGGCGACACTGTACTGCGCCAGAGCCCGACGGGCGTTTCGATAGAGCGCGGCGGCACGATAGTGCTTTACACCGATAACACCACCCCCGAAGAAACGGTATCTGTACCGAACGTAGAGGGGCTTTCAAAAGAATATGCGAAACAACTGCTGCAAAGCTACGGCCTGAACATGACGGCGGAAGGCTCGGCGGCAAACGACGCGAACGCTTACGCCATAGCAAACGAAACGGCGGGCAGAACGGTAGCCGTAGGCACGGCTATCTCGGTAAGCTTTGCGCAGTACACGGTAGAATCACAATAATCATATTAAGGACGCGATAAAATGAAACTTAAAGAGCTTGTAAAAGACTTGGATATTGAGTGCGGAGGTCTGGGAGATACTGAGATAACGGGAGTTACCTCAGACACCCGCAGCACCCCCGAGGCGGGATTTGCTTTCGTCTGCATAAAGGGCGGCAGCTTCGACGGACACAGCGCGGCGGCGGATATGGTAAAGCGCGGCGCGGCGGTGGTATTCTGCGAGCACGACTTAGGGCTGGCTCAGCAGATAATAGTTGAAAACACCCGCGAATTTTACCCGCACCTCTGCGCGGCTTGGTTTGGCAACCCCGAGCGCGAGCTGACCATGATAGGCGTTACGGGCACGAACGGCAAGACCACTATAACCACCGTTCTGAAAAAAACGCTGATGGCTTTCGGCAAAAAGTCGGGACTCATCGGCACTTGTCAGAACGAGATAGGCGAAGAGATACTGCCCACCGCGCGCACCACTCCCGAGCCGTATGACCTTTTTGAGCTGCTGCGCAAAATGGCTGACGCGGGCTGCGAATACGCGGTGATGGAGGTTTCCTCGCAGGGTCTGGAGCAGAAGAGAACGGGCCCCTGCCACTACAAAGTAGGCGTTTTCACCAACCTTACGCAAGACCATCTCGACGTGCACGGCAGCATGGAGAATTATTATCAGGCGAAAAAGCTGCTCTTCGGTATATGCGATACAGCTATAATCAACATCGACGACGAGTACGGCAGACGCTATCTGCGCGAGATAACTTGCCCCGCAAAGACGTTTTCCGCGGCAGAGCCTGCTGATTTTTACGCTGAGGACATAACCCTCGGCGCGGGCGGAGTAAAGTACGTTTACTGCGACGGAAAGTCGAAGCACAACGTGAATTTCGCTATGCCGGGGCTTTTCAACGTTTCAAATTCGCTGGCAGTTATCGCCTGCTGCGAAACACTGGGCTTTGAGCCGAAAGCCGTTATCCGCGAGCTGAACACTATGAAGGGCGTTCGCGGCAGGGCCGAGGTAGTGCCTACGGGCAGAGATTTCACCGTTATCTGCGACTACGCGCACACGCCAGACGCAGTAGAAAACGTGCTGAAAGCTATCCGCAACGGCGCAAAGGGCAAGGTAAAGTGCCTTTTCGGCTGCGGCGGAAACCGCGACGCGGGCAAGCGCCCGAAGATGGCGGCTGCGGCGGCGGACAACGCTGATTTTCTGATAGTTACCAGCGATAATCCCCGCAACGAAGACCCCGACGCGATAATCGAGGACGTGCTGAAAGGGCTGGAGGGCAAGACCACCCCGTATATCCGCATAACTGATAGGCGCGAGGCTATACACTGGGCTGTAAAGCACGCGGAAAAGGACGATATAATAGTGCTGGCGGGCAAGGGTCACGAAGATTACCAGATACTTGCAGGCGGCGTGAAGATACATTTCGACGAGCGCGAGGTAGTAGCCGAAGCGCTTGCGGAGCTGGCAGCCGAGGGCAAGTGATTACCCGCAAAGCATAGATAAACAAAGGAAAAGAGGTCGGTAAGCAATGGAAAAAATGACATTAGCTGAAATAGTTCAGGCAGTAGAGGGAAGCTTCGGCTACCCCGCCGACATTGAGATAACCTCAGTATCTACCGATACGAGAACGATAAAGCCGAACTCGGTATTCGTAGCGCTGAAAGGCGCGAATTTCGACGGCCACGACTACGGTGCGAAAGCCTGCGAGCTGGGCGCTGAGGCGGTAATTGCCGAGAGGGCGATAGAGGGCGCGAAGTGCATAGTGGTAGATTCTACCGAGCGCGCGCTGCTCACGCTGGCGGCGTATTACAGACGCAAGTTCGATATACCGCTCGTCGGCATAACGGGCAGCGTCGGCAAGACCACCACTAAAGATATGATAGCGCTGGTGGTCTCCAAAAAGTACAACACCTTAAAGACCGAGGGCAACCACAATAACGAGATAGGTCTGCCGCTGACGCTTTTCAACCTCAGCAGCGAAACGCAGGCGGCGGTCATCGAAATGGGTATGTCGCACTTCGGCGAGATCTCGCGGCTCTCGATGTGCTGCGAGCCTACCGTTGCCGTGATAACCAATATCGGCCATTCGCATATAGAGAACCTCGGCTCTCAGCAGGGCATACTCAAAGCCAAAATGGAGATACTCGACGGCGCGCAGTACATGGCACCGCTGATACTTTCGATGGACGACAAGCTGCTTTCGCACATCGAGGCGCACCACGGCAGAGAGATAATTTTTTACTCGATAAAGAAAAAGACCGCCGACGTCTACGCCGCCGACATCAAGGCTGACGAGAACGGCACGTCTTTCACCATACATTACAAGGGCGGCAGCATACCCGCGCGGGTGAACTGCCCCGGCGAGCACAACGTGAAAAACGCGCTGGCGGCTTTCTGCGTCGGCAGAGTGCTCGACATATCCCCCGAGCTGATAGCCGAAGCTATCGGCGAATTCAAGCCGCAGGGCATACGCCAGAATATACGTCAGGCGCGCGGCATGACGTTTATAGTTGACTGCTACAACGCCGCGCCCGACTCGATAAAGGCGGCGCTTTCCACCCTTTCGCAGACCTCATGCGGCGAGGGCGGCAGGCGCGTTGCCGTGCTTTCAGATATGCTGGAGCTGGGCAAACATTCGCGCACTCTGCACAAGCTAGCGGGCGAATACGTCGCGGCTTCGGCGGCAGACCTGCTTTACTGCTGCGGCGCGGAGGCGAAATTTTACGTTGACGGCGCTGTGAAAAAGGGTATGCCCGAGGAAAACTGCCGCTGGTTCGAGAGCAAGGCGGATATGACAGCCGCGCTGAAATCCGAGCTGCACGAGGGCGACACGGTGCTTTTCAAGGCCAGCAGAGGTATGAAGCTGGAAGAAGTTGTGAATGCTCTGGAGTAAGATCTCGGTCATTCTCGCCATGCAGATGGTGCTGGGCTGGGCGCTCGGCAGGGTGGGCATACCCCTTCTGCGGCGGCTGAAAACGGGCAGGTACGACCCCTACGTCGGCGACCGTTTTTCGGCGGACGGATCTGAACCCGCGTTCGGCGGGGCGGCGGCGCTGATAGTGCTGACATTCGGCATATCTGCCGCGGCGGCTGTTTGCGGTGGCGGCAGGCGGCTTTACCCGGCCTGCGGATTTATCGCGCTGGCGATCCTTGCGGGCATGGCGGACGACCTGCTTACAGACGTTTTCGGCAAGAATTACGGCGCGAACGCGGCGGCTAAGCTGGGCTGGTGCTACGCCGCGAGCTTTGTTTACCTGCTGATCTGCCGAAAGATGCAAATAATTGAAACTGCGGTGCTGTTGCCGTTTCATCTCGGAACTATAGATTTTGGCGCGCTTTTCTGCCCCGTTATGGCGGCGGCGATGACTGCGCTGATATATTCATATAAATATTTTAACCGATTCGGTACAGACGGCTCGACCTGCGCCGAGGGACTTTGCGCCGCGCAGATATTCCTCGCGGGGCTGGTTTTCGCGGCGGCGGGCGGCGTTATTTCCGACGACACCGCGCAGACTTTCGGCTACCTGGCGGCGGGCGCGGCGGCTTCATCGTTGATTTGGGGGCTTGCCCCCGCGAAGCTGAGGAGCGGCGCTTCTGGCGGGTATTTCTGCGGCGCTGTTGCGGCGGCGATGCTGACTTTTTGCAGCGAGCTTGAATTTGCCATGCTTCTGCTGGCCCTGCCCGCCGTGACGGACGCGCTTTGCTCGGCGGTGCAGTATTTGGTCTACCGAAAAAGCAGGAAATTTCTGCTTAAAGGCTCTTCACTGCACAACCATCTTATGGCAAAAAAGTGGAGTGCTTACAAGGTCATAGTGCTGTTTTCGGCAATGACTGCCGCCGCGGGCGCAGGAACGCTGGCGTTTGCGGCGTATTCTGAGAAAATAATCTTGAAATAGTTGACAAAAGGAGTGAGAACAGTTGGCATCTTTGTCCAAAAACAAGCGTGAAAAAAACGCCAAGGTTCAAAAGAGAAAAAAGACAGAGTTCAGAATAGTGCTAGCTGAGATTGACAAAACGTTTTTCCTTATAGTGGTGATATTGCTGGTTTTCGGACTTATAATGATGTTTTCCGCCAGCTACGCCGCCGCGCTCAATGAGCACAATGATGGCTATTACTTCCTGAAAAGACAGCTTATGTGCGCAGGGTTGGGCATTATCGCGATGTTCATCACATCTTTCGTCGATTACAATTTCTTTTACAATACTAAGGTAGCGTACCTTATTTTTCTAGGCTCGTTGGGATTGTGTATCTACACGGCGCTTTTCGGACAAGAAACGGCGGGTGCTCGGCGATGGATAACCCTTTTGGGCATACAATTTCAGCCCTCCGAGCTGCTGAAGATCGCGTTTATTATCATATTTGCTTACATATTATCCGTAAATGCCCAAAAGCTGAAAACAAGCTGGAAGCACTGCTTTATACCGTTCATCGTGATATTCGGACTGGTCTGCGGCGTGCTTGCTATGCAGCGCCACATTTCGGCGGTAATGCTCATCGGCATAATCGGCATATCCATGATGTTCGTCAGCGGTATGCCCTCGAAATTTTTCTGGCGGTTTATGGCGATATGCGCGGGCGCGGGCGTGCTGATGGTGCTCGTACTCGTGATAAAGGGCGGCGGCAATTTCAGCTACATTTCCGACCGTCTTGAAAGCTGGCGCAATCCGCTTTCCGACCCCTCTGACAAGACTCACCAGACCTACGAATCGCTGCTCGCGATAGGCTCGGGCGGTTGGTTCGGACTGGGCTTTGGCGAATCGCGCCAGAAATACCTCTACCTGCCCGAATCGCAGAACGACTTCATCTTCTCGATAATCTGCGAAGAGCTTGGCTTTATCGGCGGCGTTATCGTAGTGCTGCTTTTCGTGCTCTTCGTGATAAAAGGCTTTCAGATAGCTGCAAACGCCCGCGACCGCTTCGGTATGCTGCTGGCTACGGGTATAACTATACAGATAGGTTCGCAGGCGCTGCTAAATATAATGGTAGCCTCAAACGCTTTCCCGAACACGGGCATATCGCTGCCGTTTTTCAGCGCGGGCGGTACGGCGCTGGTTTTCCAGCTTTTCGAGATGGGCATACTGCTCAGCATCTCGCGCCAAAATCTGAAATACAGGTCGGGCGAAAAGCGCGCGGTAAAGGCTGTTTCTGCGGATACGTCCAAAACTGCCGAATCTGGTCAGTCTGTATAAATTTTACATAAGGGAGATCTTTGATAATGCTAAGAGTTCTGCTTGCAGGCGGCGGCACGGCGGGCCATGTAAACCCCGCGCTCGCCATCGCAGAGATAATAAAAAAACACCACCCCGACGCGGAGTTCGCCTTTGCGGGCAACCCCGAAAAGCTTGAGGCAAAGCTTGTGCCGCAGGCGGGCTACAAATTTTACCCGATACAGGTAGAGGGCTTTCAGCGAAAGCTCAATAAGAAAAATATCAAGCGCAATCTGCACGCGCTGAAATGCCTTACCAAGACCACATCGCGCAGCCGCGAGATCATCGGCGATTTCAAGCCCGATCTGGTTATCGGCACGGGCGGCTACGTCGCGGGGCCGGTGGTAAGAACGGCGGCTAAGATGGGCATACTCACCGCTATCCACGAGCAGAACGCCTACCCGGGCGTTACCAACAAGCTTCTCTCGAAGTACGCTGATAAGGTCATGCTCACGGTAGAGGAAGCGAAGCAGTATCTTGACCCGAAGATAGAGTACACCGTTACGGGTCTGCCCGTGCGCTCCGGCTTTTCGACTATTACAAAAGAGCAGGCGCGCCGCGAGCTGGGCTTTGACAACGACACCGTCTGCATACTCTCTACGGGCGGAAGTCTGGGCGCGGGCGCGATAAATTCCGCCGTGCTCGACCTCATAGCATGGTACAAATCGGAGGGAGTTACCGTAAACCATATCCATTCTTACGGCGGCAACGGCAAGTCCACCCAATTTGAAAAATGCCTTGCCGATAAGGGCGTAACGCTGGAGGGCAACCCGCACCTTATGGTAAAAGAATACATCAACAATATGCCTACCTGCATGGCGGCGGCAGACCTAGTTATCTCCCGCTGCGGTGCGAACGCGCTTACCGAGCTTGAGGCTATGGGCCGCGGCTCTATACTCGTGCCCTCGCCGATAGTTGCGGGCAACCACCAGTATTACAACGGCATGGTGCTGCAAAAAGCGGGCGCGGCGATAGTTATAGAGCAGAAAGATTTTACATCTGAAAAGCTGATAAGCATAGTGATAGAGCTGCTCGCCGACCGCGAAAAGCTCGCTGCGCTCTCAGAAAACGCGGCGCGCATATACATTAAAGATACCGACGAGAGGATTTATTCGGCGCTAGCGCCGCTTATCGAAAAGGCGGCGAGCAAGTAAAGTCGGTATCGTATTTGAAAGGGAAGTTTAAGATATGGCAAGAAAACCATCTATGGATTCTATAAAGACCCCCGACCTCAATAATCTTGACGAAAAGCAGACAAAAGTTCTCAATACCTTCGACCGCTACACCAGGGCGGAGGATTATTCGGGAAAGGTGCGCGCCGATTTTGACAGAGCGCAGCACGTCACGGATTTTGAGCTGAAATCAAAGGAAGAGCCTGAGGAAGAAAATGGCGAGAAGCTCTCGGAAGAATTTACCGCGCGGCGCAAGAACCCGCAGGCCGAGAGCGCGCTGAACAAGGGCGTAAAGGTGCGCGGAAAATACGTTGCGCGCAAAAAGCTCATCACGGCGGCGATATGTATAGTCGCGGCGATAGTGCTCGTAATGTTCTTCGCCCCGCCGATATATACCGCGGTGGACGGCGAGAGCGGCTGCCGCAGCGAGGATATTTTCGCGAAAACTGGTGCTACCCAGTACCGCGCCGACATTATGACAAACCGCTACGTTTACAACATCGAGGCGCTTTCGAGCGATAAGAGCAGCAGCTACCGCATTTGCACGATAGCCTTTAAGGCGAAAAACTTTACGCCTTTTGAGATGACTGCCGAGGATTACGTTATAGCGAACGGCGGCGATTTCAGCTCGCACATAGTTTATTCCACATACGTCGGTGACTCTAACGTTATACCGCCTTTCAGCACTAAAGATGTAAAGATAGAGGTGCTCATAAATAAGGACGGCTTGGATGACAAGCAGTTCGACGACGCTATAACTTCGCTGCATCTGAGAACGAGCGGCACTAAGAAAAAGATAGGCAAGCATATAAGCATACCTACCATACCCGCGTGGTTCAGCGTTTCAGACGTTATAACCTTCGACCCCGACGCCTGACGCTATACACCGAAAAACAGTCTTTTGCATATTATAAAGCATATTGACATTGCGAGGTGTGAGATATGCAAAAGCTGAAAATAGAGGGCGGCGGCAGGCTGAGCGGCGAGCTGGAGATACAGGGCGCGAAAAACAGCGTTCTGCCCCTGCTGAGCGCCTGCGTGCTGGTGAACGGCGAGGTGCGGCTGAAAAGATGTCCCGCGCTCTCAGACGTTTACGCCGCTATGCGGATACTGAGCAGCCTCGGCTGCAAATGCAGGCGCACCGCGGCGGGCGAGGTGTACATAGATACGCGCGGGCTGGAAAGCACCGCCGTTTCCGACTCGCTGATGCGGCAGATGCGCTCTTCGATAATCTTTTTGGGCGCACTGCTGGGCAGGGCGGGGGAGTGCACGCTGAGTTTTCCCGGCGGCTGCGAGCTTGGCCCGCGGCCCATCGACCTGCATCTTTCCGCGCTGAGGCAGCTGGGCGCGAAGATAACTGAGGAGCACGGCGCGCTGATATGCCGCTGCGCGAACGGACTTCGCGGCACGCAGATAGACCTTTCGTTCCCATCAGTGGGGGCGACTGAGAACATCATGCTCGCCGCCGTGTGCGCAAAGGGAGAAACGGTGATCTCAAACGCCGCGCGCGAGCCTGAGATATGCGACCTTGCCGACTTCCTCAGCTTGTGCGGCGCTAGGATACGCGGCGCGGGCAGCCAGCGGATAGTGGTAGAGGGCGTGCCGCGCGTGAGCCTGCACGGCTGTGAATTTGAGGTAATGCCCGATAGGATAGCGGCTGTGACGTATATGTGCGCGGCGGCGGCTACCGGCGGCGAAGTCAGCCTGCACGGCGCGCGTATGGGCGACATCGAAGCGGTGGTGAATCTGCTTCGGCAGGCGGGGTGCAGGATATGCGCCTGCGGCGACGGCGTGTGCTTAGCGGCGAACGGACGGCTGAAAGCTGTGCGCACTGTGAGGACGCAGCCCTACCCCGGTTTCCCGACCGACGCGCAGGCTATCGTGATGGCATGCATGGCGAAAGCGCGCGGCACGGGGATATTTGTAGAAGATATTTTTGAAAACAGATTTCGCCACGTTGACGAGCTGACGCGCATGGGCGCGGACATCAAGACAGAGGGACGCGTGGCGGTGGTCAGCGGAGTGGAGCGGCTTTACGGAGCGAGCGTTTCAGCACCCGACCTGCGCGGCGGCGCGGCACTATGCGTTGCGGCAGCGGCGGCGGAGGGCGTGAGCGAGATAGCGAACGTAGAGCTGATAGACCGCGGCTACGAATCAATAGAAAAGGCGCTTTGCGCACTGGGCGCGAAGGCTGAAAGGGAATGAAAAGGAAAGTAAAGATATGCAAGACCGCAGAGATAACGGAAGGAAAAATTATCCGCCGCCGACGGCGTATATGTCGCCCGCGGCGCACCACAGAAAAAGAACGGGCGTGCTGAATCTGTACCTTACGTTGGGCGTTTCGATAGCGGCGGCGCTTGCCGCACTGCTGAGCGTGAACGTATTTTTCGGGCTGAACGCGCAGAACATACAGGTCAGCGGCACCGACCTCTACACCGCCGAGCAGATACAGTTCGTCGGCGGAATGGCAGACGGGCAGAACCTTATAAGGCTAAACACCGACTTCATCGCAAACAGACTGAAAACCAGCTTAGTGTACGTTGACGACGTAACGGTAGAAAAGCACTACCCCGACTCGCTCAGCATAACCATCACGCAAGCGAAGGAAGCGGCGGATATAAAGACTAAGAGCGGCTGGTGCACGGTATCGCAGTCGGGCAGGGTGCTTTCGGCAAACCCCGAGCGTGTGAACACGAAGCTGCCAGAGGTAGTGGGCTACGAGCTGAAAAGCGAAACGGCGGGCGACAAAGCCGAGTCAACCGACGCGCAAAAGACCGAGATACTCGGCGACCTTTTCGACCGCATGAACAGCCTAGGCATGAAAAATATCAAGAAGATCGACATCACCGACCGCACGGATATAAAGCTGAATTACGATAACAGAATAGAGATACAGCTCGGCAGCTCGGTAGACCTCGACATAAAGCTGACCTACATAAAGACGGTGCTGGATAAGGGTCTGCCCGAAAGCTACGAGGGCACGCTGCGCTACAACGGCATCGACAGCGGAATCTCGGCTATACCTAAGCAGGCGGAAGTTCCCAGCAAAACACCGAGCAAGACGGACAGCTCAAGCAGCGCTGACAGCTCGGCAGTAGACGCTTACGCCGACGGCACTGCAAGTGCGGCGGACAGCAGCACCGATACCAATACCGACAACGGCTGGGGCAACGGCGACCAGTACGATCAGAATTATGATAACGGCTACGATCAGGGCTATCAGGATCAAACCGATCAGAACTGGGGCTACGACAACGGCGACGGATATTCCTACGATTACGGCGACGGCGGTTACAGCGACGATACGGGCGTAAATTACGGATATTGACGATGGAAAAATGCACAATCGGTGATCAGAAAATCAGCGTCGAATTGTGAGAAACGTAAAAATTTTGCGACATTGTACTTTTGCGCTTTACATTTATCAGAATTTGTGATAATATAAAAGTATAACTATTATTGTGCTCATTTTTGGACAGTTGCGTCCACATAAAGCGCGGAGATAAAGCTTTTCGGCGCACAATACAAAGTAAAAATGCAGTTGGCAGGAGGATGTTGAACATGGCATACGAATATGTTGAAGCACCTATCGAGGGTGCAAAGATCAAAGTGATCGGCGTTGGCGGCGGCGGCGGAAACGCGCTTAACTGCATTGCCGATACAGGTATAGTTGGAAACGTTGATTACATAGCGATCAACACCGATATACAGGCTCTTAAAAATTCCAAAGCTCCCGAGAAGATACAGATAGGCTCGAAGCTTACTCACGGCCTGGGCGCAGGCGCAAAGCCCGAAGTTGGCGAAGCGAGCGCTAAGGAGAGCCAGGACGAGATAACCGAAGCTATCAAGGACGCAGATATGGTATTCATCACCGCAGGCATGGGCGGCGGTACAGGTACCGGCGCAGCGCCCGTAGTTGCACAGATAGCTCACGATATGGATAAGCTTACCATCGCGGTAGTTACCAAGCCTTTCAAATTTGAGGGCGCTAAGAAGATGGAAAAGGCTGAAAAGGGTATAGCTCAGTTGCTCGACAACGTTGACGCACTCATCGTTATCCCCAACCAGAACCTGCTCGCAAGCGGTCAGAAGCTTACCATGCGCCAGTCGTATGCGCTTGCTGATGAAGTGCTCAAGACCGATGTTATCTCCATCGCCGAGATAATCACAAGACACGATGATATAAATGTTGACTTTGCCGACATTACTACTATTATAAAGAACGCAGGCTACGCTCACATGGCTATCGGCCACGCACAGGGCAAGGATAAGGTAGCCGAGGTAGTAGCTCAGGTCATCAAGAGCGACCTGCTCGAGACCGCTATCGCCGGCGCTAAGAGACTGCTCGTAAACATCACCATGAGCGAGGACATCGTAGTAGACGAGATCGACGAGCTGACCAACGCCATCACTGAGGCTGTTGACGAGGACGCTGAGATCATCTTCGGTAACGGCTATGACAGCGAGATGAAGGACGAAGTTTACGTTACCGTTATCGCTGCTGATTTCGACGGCGCTGCTTCCAAGAAGGCTGCTGCACAGAACGCCGCTAAGGCTGCCGCACCCGCTGAGAGCGCTGCTGACGACAAGAAGGCGAACGCTGAGGCTATGAGCAGAGCAGGCGTAAAGGCTGCTGATAATCATACTTACTACGACGATATATT